>NZ_VZQP01000090.1:0-19929 GCF_014397655.1 Paraburkholderia sp. UCT31 | reverse complement strand
AGAGAAGAGGGGCTCGTTTGCGAGCCAAATTCACCGAAATGAGCGTCGATTCGATTCGTTATCCAGAAAATTTGACGCGTCTTGATCTGCAAGCCGATCCGACAGTTCATTAATCAGCGTTTCCCTAGTGCCAGAAAAGATCGTACGATTTGACAGTGTAACGAATAGGATGCTGTCGTGTGTACCCAAGCCGGATTCGGGTAAGAATCACGCCGCGGTCTGTAAGCCAGATTCGGAAAAGCGGGTTATTGCTATCTGTTCCGCGTTTTGCAGCAGTCCATTTGGCCAATTGTGGAAACCGTGCAAAATAAAAACAATAATCCACGAATGTACGCACTTCACGGATACGTTTAATTCGCGAGACGAGATCTATGTCGATACGGAATCCGGGGCGCGAATATGGGCGGAAAATCATCGAGAAGAGGCGATTCGAAACGCGGATAGCATAACCGGATATATAGCAACTTTCGATAAAGACGTAGAGGAAAAGAAATGAGCTTTCGCTACCGCACACTTGTCGCTGTGCTTAGCTTATGCGCTGGTCTTTGCGGACCAGTTTTCGCAGAACAATCAATCAACGCCGTGGCGAAGCATAGGCCATCCAGCACTGGATGTCGCTTCGTGGAGCACGTTGAACTGCAATTGCCGTTCAACACCATTGCGCTCTCGAAGGATAACCGGCTGTCAATCGAAAAGGCTGTGAAAGAGGCGCAGAAATGGCCGGACGTGAGGATTCAGGCAATTGTAATCGCTGGCGCATATATCGGCGAGCGCGATCTGGATATCTTGCAGGATCGCCGTGGCGAGGTGGTGAAAGGATATCTGAGGAAACTTGGAATCCCGAGTGCAGACATATATGTAGAGCCTAAAACTCTGACCGATGTGTTTGCGCAAAAACTTCCCGATGGTAGCACTCGTGTTAGTCAAATCGAAATCGAATTAAGTCCGATTTGCAAGGGTAGCTGCGAATGGATGTGCGACGATCCACGGCTTTGGCCACCTACCACGCCTACCAACCCGTAAGCACACGAACAGGGCCCCGCCTCGGCGGGGCCATTTGAAGGTAGATCACGCAGGCAAGCGGCACCACCACGACTGGGCATAGGCGACGTCACCGATGAACTAGATGCCGGTGAGCACAAAGCCGTTTGGCCGCGAGTGTCGCAAAATGGCCGAACTGAGCCGGACCATCAGACATCGTCTGCCCGACCAAGTCCAGACTTCTACACCTGAAGAACTCATTGGCTGTTCGCTTGGGTTGCGAAGACTTCCATGGGGAATTCAGGCAATGGCGCTTCGTTCACCGCGCAGCGAACGCCTGCATCCATTCCAGTCTTCAGCCGAATGCCGCAGCAGCAGATGACCAAACATCACTACTTTCGGCGCGTAAACCGCATTGGGCGCAGCGGTAAAAGCTTCGGCCGTCAGGGGAGCTTCCCAGTAACACCTGGCCAAGACATGATCGGCAGCAATGTGCCGGTGGGCGACATCCGCGTCAGTCTAGCGATTTCGCGCCGGCAATCAGGCCATCAAGTATCTTCGCCGTGGCTTTGCGGTCCGGATAGGCCCTGCGATTGCTGCTCCCACCGGGTGACTACATCGAGGCGGCGAAAACCATAACGCTGTTCAAGTGCGTCGAGCGTGGCGCAGCGGCGCAGGTCGTCAAAAAGCAGCGAGGACTCACGGAGATTCGATGCACGCGAGCGCCGGCAGGTGGCGGCGCCAGTGCTTCTGTTTTCTTCCGATCACGTGCACGAGTCGTAGTCACGCACTCAGACGGTTCGGTCCATTGGGTAGCTCGTCCGGATACATCTGTTCGGCCGCCAGCCTTGGGACGATCCTCGGCGGCGGCGCGCATCGGATGGCACTGGGGATAACGGTGTTGAATTTGCGATGGCGGGTTCAGTTCGTCGCCGGTATTCAAGTCAGTTCAGACATAATGTAGAAAACGTCGCCGGAGTTCACCCGCTCATGAAGTCTCGTTGCTTGGCAGCAGTTCTCGTCGTTCTCGCTACCGGCTGCACATCGACTCCGGCGAACAATCAGCCGGCGGTCGATACGAACGCCTACATCCTGCACGTTCCAGACGGCGCACCGTCCACTGACTCCACGTCAAGACCACCGAGACTCACTGTCGGCACCAGCTATTCCGACACGCAACTTATTCTGCCGTGGTTCCTCAACGACATCATCAACTTCGTCAACTATCGCTAGTCTGGTGCGCGGGGGCACTCGGGTGCGTTCCTTCCTCTGCGAATCTACGGTTGAAAGTGCGTACAGATGTGTGCAATGCCTGTGCAAGATCCTGTATGGTTACCGGCTGCGCAATATTCGGTTCAAGATAGTCGCGCGTTTTAGCCACGATGGAACCGTGATGAAATGCGCTGAATGTCCAGTCTTCCAGCTCGTGAAAGACGGACTGCAAAGGGATATCGCTGTCCATCGGCTGACAAACTCGAACACCAGCGTGGCAGTGCTGGCGTTCGATCTTGGCTTTTCCTACGCCACCGGTTTCTGCCGCGCATTTAAACATTGGACCGGCAGTAGTCCTTTTGACTATCGCAAGGGCGCCCGTCAGGGTGAGTGACGAGAAAGAGTCATGTCTGACTATGTTTTAAAAGATTTTGAATGCCCGTGTCGAAGGGCTGGGACTGGGCCGAACTACGCCAATCATCGGGCGCGTGTGCCGGACGGTGCATCAGTTGGCGAACGAGGGTAAGCCTTACGAGTACGACGAGACGGTGGCCCATTTGGCGCTGTCATCGGACTACCCCGAGTCGATCCCGATGTTGCCCATTGACTGGCAGTTGCCGTGCGGTGCTTTCAAGCAGGGCGCCGGCCCGCAGTAGGCTATGTGCAATGATTCCATCAACCTACGACTCCCGCCCGCGTCCTCACGAAGGCCGTCGGGCGTTTTTTCCTGTGCTTTTTCGGTGTGGTTCGGAACGCGGAATTTTCCTCGGTATGCCCGCTTGCGTGCACCGCCAGCGGCAACAAAAGGCGCGCGGGGCGATCCTGCGGTTAGCGTGGCTAGAAACAGCGGGCGGGTGTGACAGTAGTGCTGGCGTGACAGCGCGTATGACTCAAATCGGCCAGGTGAACTATCATGGTAGAAGCTGCATTCATCAGCGCAGGAGCACATCATGACCTCCAATCCATCCGCTGAGCCGACCGGCACCTCTCTCGACCCCGCGCAAACTTCCGCCGGCAAGACTCGCCAGCCCGATCCGAAGGGCCTGAAAAATCCGACCCCAGACGACCTTCCTAACGCCGACGCGGCAGAGCCCGAGCCTCACGAGCACCTCCCGTCCAGAAGCGACGACAACTGATTCAACACAGCCGGTGCCGGCGTCGTCCGCATGACAATCCACGCGGCAGGTTCGCGAGTGGATCGCGCATGCTTTCGCGCCGACGCCGTGAAGTCGGGGAGCGCTCGCGGTTCACGCAAATGGCTCGATGCATTTCGTCCAACAAAGTCACGGCCCAGTTTGAACCGCACAGGAGCAAATCATGCAGAACGTGCTGGTAGGTTATGACGGGTCGGCGTCCGCGCAACATGCCGTTGCTTTCGCGGTCGATCTCGCGAAGCGTTTCGACGCGCGCTTGCATGTGCTCGTCGTCGCGCGCACGCCGGACTGGGGTGCGATAGAAGTTGAGCGAAAAAATCTGATCGATCTGGAAGTGCGCCATGCCACCGCGATCCTCGACGACATCAAGGCGAAGCTCGCCGCTTCGATCGGGGCCGTGGAGTTCGATCTCGTGGTCGGCCCGCCGGCAAAGGAGATCGTGCTGTACGCGGAGCGGCATGCTATCGACCATCTCGTGGTGGGGCATCGCGGACATACGCCGTTCGATCGCTGGCTGATCGGTTCGGTCGCCCGCCAGGTGCTCGCCTACGCGCCGTGCGCGGTCACCATCGTGCGCGATCCGGCGACGATGAAAAAATCGCGGCATGAGAGCGAAGCACCATCGGCATAAAATCCGCAAACTGCTGCAGATGATGGGCTCAGGACAAACGCGACCGATTTCGCAAGCTGGAAGCGGCTTGAGCGTAGAGACGCAGAGAACGCTTGCGTTAACGAACAAAAGCTCGCATGGCCGCGCCTATCAGCTCGTTGCCGAAACGCCGGAGCTCATGATTCGCATGCTGATCGTGGGTCACTGCTTCGGTGTCCGGTCCGAGCGACGGCTATGCGAAGACCTTTGAGCTTCCCCGACGACATCATCAACTTCGTCAACTGTCGCCAGGCATCGAGCGCGTCGCGCGGCTCTTCACATGATCGATGAACGCACGCAGCTTCGGCATGATCTGGCGGCGGCTCGGATAGTAGAGAAACACGCCCGGGACCATCGGCGCGTACGCCTTCAGAACGTGCACCAGCTTTCCCGTTCGCAACCCCTCGGCGGCCATCGGCTCGGGTAGCTGGGCAAGGCCAACGCCTTCGATCGCCGCGCCCAGCACGCTCGGAAAATCGCTGGCGATGAAAGGACCGGAGACGGCGATCTCGATCGGCTGGCCGTTGTCGTTGAACGACCACAACGCGAGCGCGCCGCTGGAGCGCCGCCAGCGAATGCATGCATGCTCGCGCAGATCGTCCATTTGCTCGGGGCGGCCGCGCGCCGCGAAATAGGCAGGACTTCCCACGACGACAAAACGGAACGGTGCCGTGAGCGGCACCGCGACCATGTCGGCGGCGACGAACTGGCCGAGCCGGATGCCGGCGTCGAAGCCTTCCGTCGCGAGATCGATCAGCTCCTTGCTGGCCGCTATTTCCACCTCGACCTCGGGATTGGCCTTGCAGAATGACGCGATCAGCGGCTCCAGCAGGATTGGCACGACTGCACGCGGCACGGAAAGACGCAACAGGCCGGACGGTCGCTCGCCGAGTCCGCGCGCCACCTCGCTGGCGGCGACGAGTTCCTCGAAGGCGGGCTTGGCCCGAGCGAGAAAGCGCTCGCCGGCTTCGGTCAAGCCGACGCTGCGCGTGGTGCGGATGAAGAGCGTCGCACCGAGGCGGGCTTCGAGCACACGCACCGCCTGACTGACGGCCGACGGCGTCACGCCCAGTTGCGCGGCGGCCCCGCGAAAACTGCGATGCTCGGCAACGCTGAGGAAGACTTCGACGCCGTCGAGCGCGCCCTGCCTGACTGTGAAGTTCTGCTTCATAGCCTGTCAACATTGTGAGGAATAGTCACCCGCGCGAGACGATGGTACACCTAACACCTGCGCGTCCACCTTTCGACAGGAGGCATCATGGCACCGCGGCTTCTCTTTCAGTTGCATCTCGTTCTGGGCTATGTCGCCTGGCTATTGTGCTTCGGCACCTACGTCTGGCCGAAGCTCAAGTCGATGGCTCCATTCGACGCGCAACGCGCGATCGCCACGTTGCACAGCTTCCGCTTCTTCGGGCTCGCCTTTCTGTTGCCTGGTGTCGTCAGTCCGCAACTGTCCGCGAGCTTCGCCGTGTTCGCCGCCTATGGGGATTTCGCCACGGGGGTGCTGGCGATGCTGGCGTTGCTGACGGCCCGGATACGTCCGCTTTTCTGGTCGTTCGTCGTCGCTTTCAATCTTGTTGGTATGGCCGACCTGATCATCGACTACTACCACGCAACCGCGGCCGATCTGCCCGCGCATGCAGGCGAACTGGGCGCCTTGTACGCGATTCCGATCATCTATGTGCCGACGCTGGCGATCACGCATGTTGCCGCCTTCTATCTGATGTTGCGCCCTCGGCTAAAGCGGCGTCACGCCCGTCCTTCCGTCGGCCGTGACATTTCCCAGGCGTAGCCTGCCGCACTGGCCGCAGTTCGGCCACGTAACGAGGAATCCGATCAGCATCGAGCGACGTTTTTACGCCTTCCACCTGCGTTATGCTGTCGGTCGTCGAGTCGATGCTCGCGGCCTGAACGAAGCAGGTGCGCAAACCCGGCCTGATGCGGCCGGGTGGTACCCTTCACTGGCACTTCCGGCTTTCGTGCATGCGACCTGATCCTCGCGTCCCTTGGCCCGACGACGCGAGCAAACGCCCGGAACGACCACTGAACTCAGCGAGGTGCCGACGTGAAATACTGCATGCTATTTCTGCCGCTCGTTCTCGCCGCCTGCGCACAGGCACCGGAAGTGACAGCGCCGGCGCCATCGGCAACCACGGCCGCCGCCAACCCGGCGTCGCCGACCGGCACCGATCTGTTGACCCGATACCACTGGCAACTGAACAACGCGATCGATCGCAATGGCACGCACATCGATGCCCTGTTCGTCCGCCCAGACAGGCCAGTGCAGCTCGACTTCAGTCCGTACCGGATCACCGTCGTCAATAGCTGCAACAGCATGGGAGCGGGTTACACCGTCAGGAAAGGGTATTTGCAGATCGGCCCGATGGTCAGCACGATGATGGCCTGCCACGATGCCGCGCTTGCCGCACTCGACGATGCGATCTCGCAGCGTGTGCGCGGCAGCGTCAACGTGACCCTGCTCGCGCGGGACAACGCGCCGAGCCTGCAACTGGTCACCGATAGCGGCGACACGCTGAGCTTTAGCGGTGTGCCCACGGCCGAGACGCGCTACGGCGGCCCCGGTCAAATAGCGTTCCTTGAAGTGGCGGCGCAGTCCGTGCCGTGTAACCATCCGTTGATGCCGAACGCGCAATGTCTGCTCGTGCGCGATCGCTTCTTCGACGAGCAGGGCCTGGCGACCGGCACGCCTGGTCCGTGGCACCCGTTGAATCAGGATATCGAAGGCTATACGCACACGCCGGGCATCCGTAACGTCGTGCGCGTGAAGCGTTTCACAGTCAGGAACCCGCCTGCCGATGGGCCGTCGGTCGCTTATGTGCTGGACCTGGTCGTCGAATCGGAGAAGGTCGGGCAGTAATGCTTCTTCAAACGTGCCGCCAGGCACATCGGCGGCACGGCTCCCCACCAGCGTGACTTCACCCCTTCTGAATCAGCCGCCCCAGCGGCGCGAGCGGTCCCACCGGCAGGTATTCATACTTCATCAGCCCGTCAGCCACGAGCGGCAACGCGTTGAGTATTGCCTTGGCCTCGTCGACCGACCCGACGTTCATCAGGAAAATCGGTCCGGCCTTGTCGCGGAACCAGAACTGCTCGACCTTGCCGTCGAGATAAAGCTGGAGCGTGGCCGGCACCTCGTGGGGCATGTGCTGCTGGAGCTTGTCCGGCGTGAGGGTCGGTTGTGCGGTTGCGATGGCGAAAACTTTCATCAGTGACCTCCTGGGTCGACGTTGGTTGCGATGTACAACGGGGCTCACTGTAGCCCTCGGCCGGGAAAAGCTGTATCGTCGCAAATGACAACTTTAGGGTCATTTACGCCATGCGCATCGCCGTGCTCGCCTTGCAGGGGCTGTTCGACACCGGTCTCACCGTCATGCTCGACGCGTTCTCGCTCGCCAACCGGTTCGCGGCCGCGAAGATGGGCGGTCGGCCGCACTTCGAACTGTCGGTCGTCGGTGTGCGCAAGAAGGTTCGCTCAGGGCAGGGGCTGACCATCCCCGTGCAAGCGATCACCGCGGACCTGAAGCCGGACTGGGTGATCATTCCCGCGCTCAGTACCGGTACGCCGGAGCAGCTGGTACCCGCGCTCGAGCGGCCGGACGTGCGCGACGCCAGGGTGCAAATGCTGGCATGGCATGCACAGGGCACGTTGATCGCCGCGTCGTGCATCGGCACGTTCCTCGTCGCGGAAACCGGACTCCTCGATCATCGCGAAGCGACCACGACCTGGTGGCTGGGTCCATTGTTCCGGCAACGCTATCCGGCCGTGTTGCTCGACGAGTCGCGCATGCTGGTGCCATCGGACGTCGGTGTGACTGCGGGCGCGGCGATGGGGCATCTCGATCTCGCGCTGTGGTTGATCCGCCGCGCGAGCCCCGAGCTGGCTACGCTCGTGTCGCGCTACCTGCTCGCCGACCTGCGCTCATCGCAGGCGCCGTACATCATCCCGAACCATCTGGCTCAGGCCGATCCGCTGATTCAGCGTTTCGAGCGATGGGCGCGCGATCATCTGAAGGAAGGGTTCTCGCTGCAGCATGCTGCGGCCGCATTGGCGACGAGCGCGCGTACGCTGCAGCGTCGTTGCCAGGACGTGCTCGGCAAATCGCCATTGGCTTACTTTCAGGACCTGCGTGTCGAGTATGCGCAGTCGCTGCTGCATGGCAGCGGCCTCGGCATCGACGCGATTGCGGCCGAGGTCGGCTATGTCGACGGTGCCACGTTGCGCACGCTGTTGCGCCAACGGCTCGGCAAAGGCGTGCGCGATCTTCGTGCGGATCTGCGTTGAAGGCTATAGCGAGCGCGGCAGCGAAGCCGATTGCAAATTCGACTCTTACGCGCTTTCCGGATCGCAACCGACGATTGAATGTGCTGGCCGCCTGGCTGCAATGCATGCCGTGGCCCGCCGGCGGCTCGCGGCACGCCGCTTGCTATGCACCGCATTGCCGTATACCTTCGCGCCTCACATCCACCAGCGCAGACACGGCGTGCGAGATGAAGCCGACTCGTGCGACCGCGTCTCCAAACCAAGATGGAGACAGTCATGCCCATGCAGCGCGCCGTTCCGTCATCCTTCTCTTTTGTTCCCGTCATTTCCGTCGCGTCATTGCTCGCGGTTCTATCGTTGAGCGGCTGTGGGGGCAGTGACAACATTCAGTCGACCGCCGCCGCGCCGCTTAGCTGCGCGCAGCTGACCGGCAAGAACGTGCCGGCGTCAGCAATCGGTTTGCCGACCACCGGCGCGACCGTGACCGCAGCGACCGTGATGCCCGCGTCCGGCTCGGGCGCGCAAGCGACCGGCGAGTATTGCCTCGTCAGCGGCGCGATCAGTCCCGTCGATCCCGCGGCGCCGCAAATCAAATTCCAGATCGCGATGCCGACCAACTGGAACAGCAAGATCATGATGTTCGGCGGCGGCGGCTACGACGGCACGATTCCCGCGCCGACAGGCAACGTGCCGGCCGGCCCGACCGCGCAACTGACTCCGCTTGGCCGCGGCTACGCGGTGTTCGCGAGTGACTCGGGACACGAGGCCAATGCGCTCGGCAGCGAGGACGCGTCGTTCGGCGTGAACGACGAAGCGATGCAGAACTTCAACGGCGACGCACTGAAGAAAACCCGCGACGCGGCCGTCTATCTGATCGACGCGCGCTATGCGGTGAAGGCGCCGAAGCGGGCGTATTTCGCGGGCGGCTCGTCGGGCGGACGCGAGGCGCTGGCGGTGGTGCAACGCTGGCCGCAGGATTGGGACGGCTCGATCGTGCTGTATCCGGCATGGGCGGCCGCGAGCCTCGATCTGCAGTTCGGCCGCATCACGCGCGCACTGGCGGCGCCGGGTGCCTATCTCGACCAGGCGAAGCGCAAGGTGCTGCTCGACACGGTGCTCGCGAGTTGCGACGCGCTCGACGGCGTTGCCGACGGTCTGATCAGCAACGTCGCCGCGTGCAACGCGACCTTCAATCCCGCGACGGCGACGCTGAACGGCGCGCCGCTGCGTTGCGCGGGCGGCGCGGACACCGGCAACACCTGTCTGTCCGACGCGCAGATCGCGGCGCTGAACGTGTACAACACGCCGATCACGTTCGGCTACACCCTCGCGAGCGGCGAGACGCAGTATCCGGGCTTCAACGTGTACGGCGCCGATCTCGGCATCGCGAATCCTTCGGCGTTGCAGCCGACAGTGACCACGCTCGCGCTCGGCATGTCACAGCCCGCATCGCCGATGCCCACGACCGCGCCGTATCTGAGCGTGTTCTGGGACCAGTGGATCCGCTACTTCGTCACGCGCGACCCGAACTACAACTCGCTCGCCGTCGATCCGCAGAATCCGGGCAGTCTGCAGGCGCGCATCAGTCAGCTGACGGGCCTGCAGGACGTCAACAAGACGGATCTGTCGGCCTTCAATGCGAAGGGCGGCAAGATCCTGATGGCGCACGGCATGGCCGACGCGCTCGTCAGCACGCGTTCGACCGAGCAGTACTATCAGCGTCTGCAAGCGACGATGGGTGCGTCCACCGTCGCGAACTTCGTGCGCTTCTACGAGATTCCCGGCTATGGCCATGCGCTCAGCACCGTGTTCAACGCCTCGTGGGATTCGCTGACGACGCTCGAAAACTGGGTGGAAAACGGCGTGGTGCCGCCCGCGCAGATCGTCGCCGATACGGCGGGCGTGCCCGGACGCACACGGCCGCTGTGCCAATATCCGACCTTTCCGCGCTATAACGGCTCGGGCGACGTGAACGTCGCGGCGAATTTCACCTGCGCAAGCCAGTAGGCGCCGTTCAACTGACGTTGAAATGCACGCGGATGTTTTGCGTGCTTTCGACGGGCCGACCATCGCGCAGCGCGGGAAAAAAGCGCCAGCGCCGCAACGTGTCGAGCAGCAGCTGATTGAGACGGGGGTTCGGCGTCGCGTGAATGAGCTCGACATCGACCGAGCCGTCGGCGTGGATCGTGAAGCGGGCTGTCGCGATCGTCTGATAGGCCTGCTCGCGCAAGTCGTCGGGCAGCGTCGGTAGCGGTTGCGAGATGGAGCGGGCGGCGGTGTTGGAGCTTGCCGAGGCGGCTGGAGCGGCGTCGTGCTGTGCGGATGATTGCTGCGATCCCGCGGCGGCCGTTTGTTCCGGCTGCTCGTCTTGCGACGGGCGTTGTGCCTGACTAGCAACCGGTACCGACGGCGCTGCGGCAGCGGGCGTCGTCAGCGTCTGCGGCCTGGTTGGCACAGGCGGCACCGCGCGATGCGCTGAGGTACGCGATTGCGTCTGCGCGTGCCGTGGCGCCTGTTCCGCTGGAATCGCAACCGGAGTTTGCGACGGACGGGATTCAGGCGGCGCAGGCTCGTCGAGCACGACCACGCGCATATCCAGTGGAGCAGGCGGTGGGGCTGGCTGACTCGACTTCAGCAACCCGGACGACAGCGCAGCCAGCACCAGAAGCCAGATACCCAGCGAGATCAGACAAGCGACGGCGGTACGCAGCGGTCCCACAGCGTGCCCCCCGAACAGCTCGCGGCAAGCTTTAATCACGATGCACGGCGATCAGAAAGTGTTCGGCGCCCGCGCGTCGCGCCGCAAGCATGGCCTGCACGACCGCGCCGTGACCCGCGTGATCGTCGGCCGCGATGACGACGTTGCCGTCCGCGCGCAGCAGGCGCTTCACTTCAGGCTCGATCTGATCCGCGCGAACGACGTGGCGATTGACCGAGACCTCGTCGTTGCCGTTCACCGATATCGTCAGCGGCTCGCTCGTGCTGATCGGCTGCGCGCGTCCCGAAGGCAGATTGATCCGCACCGCGTCGAGACGTTGCATCGCCAGCGAGGCGAGCATGAAGGTCGCGAGCAGAAAGAACATCACGTCGATCATCGGAATGATTTCGATGCGGCCGCGCCGCGAGGCGCGCGAGCGTTTGAGTTTCATCAGCGCTCGCCTCGCGCCTCTTGTTGCAGGCGCAGCGCGCTGAGTCGCGCGTTGGCGAACAGTTCGAGTTCATCCATCAGACGCTCGAGCCGCCGTGAAAAATAGTTGAACGCGAACAGTGCGAAGACCGCGACGATGAGTCCGATCGCGGTCGCCACCAGCGACTGTGCCACCCCGCCCGTGACACCGCCCGGATCGACGAGCCCATTGCCGCCGAACAGCTGGAATGACTTCATCATCCCGACGATCGTGCCGAGCAAGCCGAGCAGCGGCGCCGCCGTGACGATCGTCTCCAGTAGCCACAGACCGCGGCCCATGTCGCGCTCGATCTGCGATGCGATCGATTGCGCCGACGCCTCGCGCAGCCACAGCGGCGAGTCGGATTCCGACAGCCACGGCGCGGCCATGCGCCGAAACGCGTGTTGCGGGGCGAGACGGTCGAGACGGTTGTCATCGGCTGACGACGTGGGTTGCAAAACACGCGCCGGTGCGCTTGCGAAGCGGGCAAACACATACGCCCGCTCGATGATGATGGTCAATGCGAGCACGCCGAGCACGCTGAGCGGATACATGATCCACCCGCCGGTGCGCATCGCCGCGATAAAGCCTGTCCATTCCTGCATGATGGTTCTCCCTGCCGTCGATCAGAAGTACTTGGTCACGCCCGCATAAACCGCGAAATGCGGACCGTACTGCGGCGCGCCGACGCCGATGCCCGAGCCGTCACGCAACTCGTACACGCGGTTGAATGCGTTGATCACCACCAGACGCGCGTCGAACTTGCCGATCATCGGCTCGTTGAAGTGCTGGATTACGCCGAGGTTGAACTGCGCATAGACGGGCAGGCGATCGGTGTTCGCAAAGCCGCTGCGCAGGCCGGAGCCGACGATTCCGTCGAACGTGAAGGTGGTTTGGTGGAAGTCGTATGCCGCGCCGAACGATGCGGTCACGCGCTGGTCGTGATCGAGGTACACCCAGTTGTTCGAGATGTACGCCAGTTCGTCCGCACCGAAATTGAACTGCGCGGAGTTGATGTTCTTGCCTTGCGCGCGGCTATACGCGAGGTTCAGATACGCGGAGAGATTGTCCTGTTTGTAGTTGGCGGTGAATTCGACGCCATACGTTCTGCCGTACTGGTAGTTGAACGGCGTGTAGATCAGCGCGGAGCCGAACTGTCCTTCGTCGAGCAGGTCGGTCGATTTCTTGTAGTACGCGTCGAGTCCGAGCGTGACGGCAGGGCCGAGTTTCTGCGTGATGCCGAGATCGAAATAGTGGCTGCGTTCCGGCTGTACAGGATCGTTCTGTGTTACCGAACTCTGATTCGTCGTGCCGTCGAACTTCGATATCGTCGAGCCGGACACGAGTTCGAACGGCGGCGGCGTGAAGTAGCGCGCGTAGCCGGCGTGCAGCGTCGTCGACGACGTGAGCGTGTAGACGAGGCCGACGCGTGGGCTCAACTGGCTCGCGCTCGTGTACTCGTCCATGCGGTCGTAGCGCAAGCCATAGTTCAGCGTGAGCCGGTCGGTCAGCTTCCATTCGTCCTGCGCGTACAGGCTGTACAGATAGCCGGTCTTGCTGCTGCTGTCCTGGATGTTGAAGGGCACGTCGGACAGCTGGTTGCCGTCCGCGTCGGCGGGGAACACAGACACGTTATTGTCGAATATCGCGTGTTCCTGCTGGAAGAAGACGCCCGTGCGAACCGTGTGACTGTCGTTGATGCGCCAGGTCGTATCGACCTGCACGCCGTTGGCTGTGTTGCTATGGAAGTCCTCCGATGCCACGCCGTTGAACATCAGGTCGCCGATCGGATCGGGGTTGAACTTCGTGCGCGTATAGCGCGTAAAGAAGGCGACCTGGTAATCGAGCGCGCCGCCGTTGGTGCCTTGAAGCGCGAGCGCCGCGAAATTGTTCAGCTCCGATTGCGTTTCGTTCAGTTGCGACGAATCGAACGTGCTGTGGCCGTTGAGCGCGAAGTTCGGCGTGAGCCCCGGCGTGTTCGGAATCTCGAACTGGTTGCTGGTCGCGCCGAACAACAGACTCACACGCGTGAGCGGATTGATCAGATACGACAGATAGCCGAATGCATTGCCCTCGCGCGTGTGATCGTGAATCGCATTGGCGCTCGCCGTCGGATTCTCGATGCCGAGATTGTTCATGCCGAGCGAGCCGCTCAGGTAGTAGCTGAACGGTCCCTCGCTGCCGAACACGTCGGCACTCGTTTTGACGGTCTGATGGCTGCCGCCGAATACGTCGATCGAGCCGCCGCTGCCCATGTCGCCCGATTTGGTGCGGATGTCGACGATACCGGCCGTGCGGTAGCCGTACTGCGCGGGCAGGGCGCCAGTGAGCAGGTTCATTTGATCGATGATGCGCGTGTCGAGCGACTGGCCGAAGCCGCTGATCGGCTCCGGAATGATGATGCCGTTGATCCGGTATTGCAAATTGGCGTGCTCGCCGCGCACGTGCAGCTGGCCGTACGAGTCGTTGGCGACGCCGGGCGCTTGCAGCAGCACCTGATTGAGCGGCGTGTTCGCGCCCGCCGGCATCGTGTCGATGTCCGCCTGCGTGAAGCGATAGACGCTGCTGCCCGTTTCGGGCAGCAAGCCGTTGCGGGCAGCGTTCAGACGTTGTGCGTTGACCTGCACGTCGAGTGTATCGCTCTTTTGCAGTTGTACGCTGACGCTCGCCGGGGCGCCGGACTGGGCGGTCGCGATGCTGCTGCCGCTTGCAAAACCGGCCGCCGTGACGACGACCGCATACGTGCCGGGCGCCACGCCGTCGATCGAGAAGTGCCCCGACGTGTCCGTGTTCGACGCGCCGATGGAGGCGCCGCTCGCGTCCTGTACCTCCACTTTCGCGTGAGCGACGGGTCGGCCCGCGGGATCGGAGACCGTGCCCGTCAATATGGCGTTGCTCGGCGCGCCCCATGCGTTCGAGACGGCGGTACAGAACACGATCGCCGCCTGTGCGGTCAGTGTGCGTTTTTTCATTGTTGTTGCTCGCGCTATGGACGATGCGTTGATGAACAGAAGCGTTCGGCAAAAGCTCGCCCACCTCGCCCCTGGCCGGCAGGGGAAGGACAGGCGAACTGGAGGTTGACGACGCGCGATAGCAGGCCCGTCGATCAGGACTACTTTTCGATGAGAACGGTAATGGCGATGACGGTCATAAGTGGTCGTTGAGCATGGACTGTCCGCTCATAGGTCGGACGGATTTTGTCGGACGTCGCAGTGGGCCGGTGTGACAAACGGCAGGGCTGGAGCGTTAATTTTTGGTCATGTTATAACATAACAATTACAGCTGGCAAGTCGCAAGATGAAGGCCGCCGTAGCGCAACGGGTGAGGCATTTGCCTGTTGCCATTCGAAAAACTTGACACAGTGCATATGCACACATAAACTTCGCTCCATGAACCGTCCTCTCTCCTACGACGAATGCAACTGCTTCGCGCTGCGCCAGGCGGCGCGGCACGTCACGCAGATGTACGAGCGCCATCTCGGCAGCGTTGGGCTGACCGCTGCGCAGTTCACGATCCTCGCGAAGCTCGCGCGCACACCGAACCTGCCTATGGCGGAGCTCGCGGACGCGATGGTGATGGAGCGCACCACGCTGGTCCGCGCGATGAAGCCCCTGCAGCGCGACGGCCTCGTGCTGGCCGAGGCGGCGGACCACGACAACCGCACGTTGCTGTTCAGCCTGACGGAAAAAGGCAAGACGACGTTCGATCAGGCCTCCGTCGCATGGCGCGCCGCACAGGACGAATTCGAAAAGAAGTTCGGCCGCGCCCGCGCAAAGACGCTGCGTACCGAGCTGTTCAGCATTACCGGTTAGATCGCGCGTAGGAACCCGCTTCGGCGGGTTTTATGACGCCGCCTAATGTGCATATGCACTAACGAGCAAAGGAAGTGAAGCGAATGGAAGCGCTTTTCGACGACGACTGCTTTGCGATCCGCCAGGCCGCGCGTCACGTATCGCAGATCTACGACCGGCATCTGTCGAATGTCGGGCTGACCATCACGCAGTTTTCGCTGCTGGGGCGCCTGAAGCGCACCGGTCCGATGACGATGAAGCAGATCGCCGAGGCGATGCGCATGCAGCGCACCACGCTGGTCCGTACGATTCAACCGCTGCGACGCGACGGGCTGGTGTCGAGCGAGGCGATGGGCGCGGATGCGCGCGCGCTGCTGATCTCGCTGACCGCCGCGGGCGAAGAGCGGCAAGACGCAGGCCGCGCTCATTGGTATGCCGCCCAGGCCGAGTTCGAGCACCGCTTCGGCGAGGAGCGCGCGGCTGCACTGCGCACCGAGTTGTTTGCGATCACCCGGGATACGCTTTGACATAAACGCTGAAGATAGCGGAGGCCGGCGCACTGCGCCGTTTTTTTCAATCTGAAGAGTGCATACGCACATATCGACACCATGTCCACAACTCCTTCGACCGTCGCGCCGCCAAGCGCGGTACAACCCGCCAGACAGGTGCGGCGTATCCCGTGGATGCTGCTCGCGATCCTCTCCGTTCTCGTCGTGTTGGCGCTTGCCACTTCGTACTGGTTCTTCGTCGGCCGCTTCGTCGAGAGCACTGACGATGCGTACGTCGGCGGCGACGTCACGGTGATGGCGCCGAAGGTCAACGGCTTCGTCACCAACGTGCTCGTGCACGACAACGAGTTCGTGCACGCCAACCAGGTGCTCGTGCGTCTCGATGCCCGCGACTACGACGCGCGCCTCGCCCAAGCGAGCGCTGAAGTGGAGAGCGCGCAGGCCGCCGTCACCGAACTCGAAGCGAAGAAATCACTGCAACTCGCGGCGATCAACGAGCAGGCCGCCGAGGTCCGCGCGTCGGGCGCCGAACTCACACGCAGCGCCGCCGACCAGACGCGCTACCGCGAGCTCGTGAAAGACGACGCGGTGTCGAACCAGGTCGTCGAGAAGGCCGACGCCGATCTGGCCAAAGCGCGCGCCGCGGTCGATCGCAGCAGCGCGGCGCTGCTCGCGGCGCAACGCCAGATCGCGGTGCTCGACGCTCAGATCGGCGACGCGAAAGCGCGCATCGCGACCGCGCAGGCCGCGCAGCGCGTCGCCGCGTTGAACGTCGAGTACACGACGATCCGCTCGCCGATCGATGGCTATGTCGGCAATCGCACCGCTCGCGTTGGGCTGCTCGCCAACACGGGCGTGTCGCTGCTGACCGTCGTGCCGGCGAGCGGTTTATGGATCGACGCGAACTTCAAGGAAGATCAGCTGCGCAAAATGCATTCGGGCGACAGCGTCGACGTCGAACTCGATGCGTCGAGCACAACGCTGCACGGCGTGGTCGACAGTCTTGCACCGGCGACCGGTGCGACCTTCAGCGTCTTGCCGGCGGAAAACGCGACCGGCAACTTCACGAAGATCGTGCAGCGCGTGCCGGTGCGCGTGCGCCTCGACGTGCCGAAGGACATGCAGGGCGTGCTGCGTCCGGGCCTGTCCGCGACCGTGAAAGTGCACCTCGATGCGGGCCATCCGGCCGCGCAGGGATGAACCGATCATGACTCACGCTTTTGACAACCCCGCCGACCAGCCGACCCGCACCAAGGTCTTCGCATTCGCGCTGATGTGCCTCGGTTTTTTCATGGCGACGCTCGATATCCAGATCGTCGCATCGTCGCTGCGCGATATCGGCGGCGGACTGTCCGCCAGTCAGGATGAACTCTCCTGGGTGCAGACCTCGTATCTGATCGCGGAGATCATCGTGATTCCGATGTCGGGGTGGCTCACGCGCGTGTTCTCGACGCGCTGGGTCTTCACCTTCTCCGCGTTCGGCTTCACGGTCACCAGCATGCTGTGCGGTCTCGCGTGGGACATCAACTCGATGATCCTGTTTCGCGGTCTGCAAGGCGCGCTCGGTGCCGCAATGATCCCGACCGTGTTCACGACCGCGTTCGTGCTGTTTCCCGGCAAGCAGCGTTTGATCGCGTCGACGACGATCGGCGCGCTCGCGTCGCTTGCGCCGACGATCGGCCCGGTGATCGGCGGCTGGATCACGTCGCAATGGTCGTGGCACTGGCTGTTCTATCTGAACCTGGTACCGGGCGTCGCCGTCACGCTGTTGGTGCCGAAGTACGTGCATATCGACAAGGTCGATCTGTCCTTGCTGAAAAAGGGCGACTACTTCGGCATCCTGCTGATGTCGGGTTTTCTCGGTTGCCTCGAATACGTGCTCGAAGAGGGACCGCGCAAAAACTGGTTCGGCGACGACGTGATCGTGCTGTGCGCGTGGGTCGCGGCCATCTGCGGGTTTCTGTTCCTCGTGCATGCGTTCACCGCGAAGGAACCGATAGTCGATCTGCGCGCACTGGCGTTGCGCAATTTCGGTATCGGCAGTCTGCTGTCGTTCATTACCGGGATCGGAATCTTCTGCACCGTGTTTCTGACGCCGGTGTTTCTTGCGCGCGTGCGCGGCTTCGATTCGTTGCAGATTGGTCTCGCGTTGCTGTCCGTTGGCTGTTTTCAGTTGCTCGCGCTGGCCGCCTACTCGACGCTCGCGCGCTTCGTCGATATGCGCATGCTGATGGTGTTCGGACTCGCGCTGTTTGGCATCGGCTGCTATCTGTACGTGCCGTTGACGAACCAATGGGGCTGGCAGCAGTTGCTGATTCCGCAAGCGTTGCGCGGAATTGGCCAGCAATTCTGTATTCCGCCGATCGTGACGATGGCGCTGGGTGCGTTGCCGCCGTCGCGGCTGCGCTCCGCGAGCGGGCTGTTCAATCTGATGCGCAATCTCGGCGGTGCGATCGGCATCGCGGTCAGCAGCACGATGTTGAACGACCGTCTGAACCTGCACTACGAACGGCTCGACGAACATCTGAATGCGGGCCGTCCCGTCGTCGAATCGATCTTGCAGAAGCAGGCCGAGTATCTGTCGGCCGTTGGTGGTGATGTCTTGAACGCCGCGAGTGCGGGGCTCGCCGAATTGCACGCGGCATTGATGCGCGAAGCGCTGGTGCTCGCATTCTCGGACGCCTTTTTGGCGGTTGCGCTGTGCTTCGTGGTCGGCTTGCTGAGCGTGCTGTTTTCGCGCCCGTTCGGCAACACCGCGCCACCGCCCGATGCCCATTAGGAGACCAACATGAAACGAATCGTGATGAAGTTACTGGCGAGCGCGGCGTTCCTGACGCTCGCGGCCTGCGCGGTGCAACCCGCGACGCACGCGGATTTGCCGCATACGGTGCAGACGCTCGCGCCGGCCGCGTGGAGCGTCGACGCGCCGCAAGACAGCGTGAACACCGATGCCTGGTGGGCGCAATTCGGCGACCCGGTGATGCATCAGCTAATCGAGTCGGTGTTGACCGGCAACCTCGACGTGCAGGCCGCGGCCGAACGCGTGAAGCAGTCGCAGGACCTGGTGACGCAGAATCGCGCGGCGCTGCTGCCGGAGCTGAATGCGAACGCGGGCGCATCGACCGAGCGGCAGAACACGCCGCCGCCGCTCGGCTATGTGCGCCAGGCCGGCTTCGGCCTCGCCGCGAGCTGGACGCCGGACGTGTTCGGCGGCGAACGTCTCGCGGTGCTCGCCGCGCAGGCGCAGGTGTCGGGTAGCGTTGCGGCGCTGAACCAGTTGCGGCTCGCGCTCGCCGCGAACACGGCGGCTGCGTATATCGATCTACGCTGGGCGCAGGCGCAATTGCAGATCCTCGACGACAACGAGCAGATTCGCAGCCGCGCGCTGAAGCTCACGCAGGAGCGTCTGCATTACGGCCTGTCGACGCAGCTCGACGTCGCCCGCGCGCAGAATCAGTTGCAGGACTTGCAGGCGCAGATTCCGCGTATGCAATCGGCGGTGCAGCATCAACTGAGTCTGATCGCCGTGTATTCGGGGAGTACGCCGGAAAGCCTCGATACGCTGCTGCTTTCCAACGCGCGCGAGATTCCGGTGCCTGCGCAAAGCGCGCCGCAGGTGTTGCCGTCCGACGCGTTGCTGCATCGACCCGACGTGCGCACCGCCTATGCGCTCGTCGAACAGCGTGCGGCGGAAGTGGGGGTATCGAAGGCGCAGCGCTATCCGCAGTTCAAGATCAACCTGACGAATGGGCTGCTCGCATCGTCGTACCTTGGCTTGCCGACGCTGACCGACAACCTGTTCAGCGCTGCGTTGAATGCGACGAGCCCGATCTTCAACGCCGGGCGCATCACGGCGAACATCGACGCGAGCGAGAGCCGCATGCGCGAATCGCAGCTCGGCTTGCAACAGACGATGTTGCAGGCGCTGAAGGAAGTCGAGGACAATCGCAGCGATCTCGTCAGCGGCGCGGTGCAGGTGCAGCGCCTGGCCGGTGCGCTCGATGCGTCGAATCACGCGCTGCGTTTGTCGACCGAGCTGTATAAGGGCGGTGCGTCGAGCTTCCTCGATGTGCTCGACGCGCAGGAAGCGTATCTGCGCGACTCGGAGTCGCTCAACCAGGCCCGTCGCGAGCACGCGCTTTCGGCGATCGCGCTGTACCGGTCGCTGGGGGGCGGGTGGGAGC
>NZ_VZQP01000089.1:0-20288 GCF_014397655.1 Paraburkholderia sp. UCT31 | reverse complement strand
TCGGAGATGTGTATAAGAGCCAGGGTGCGGCTTCACGCTGCCGTCGGTACTCGTGATGCTGGCCTTTGCCGCGATCGCGCCGGACCTGGGCGGCGCGCTCGGCATGGGCGTGATTCACGGCCTGAAGCTCGTCGCGGTGGCCGTCGTCGCGCAGGCTGTCTGGGACATGGCGCGGCGTCTGTGTCCGGATCGCCGCCGCGCGGCGATCGCGCTCGCATCGCTCGGATTGCTCAGTGTGCCTGGCACCGTCTACGCCCAACTGATCGTGATCGGCGCCGGCGCCGTGCTCGGTGTCGCGCTGTGCCGGAGCACGGCGGTGCAAGCGCCACGCGCCATTCCTCTGCGGGCCGGCGATTTTCAGGTGTCGCGCACGGCAGGCATCGTCGCGCTGGTGGTCTTTTGCGCATTGCTGTTCGCGTTGCCGCTATGGGCGGCAAGCGGGACCTCGCAAGGCATCCGCGTATTCGATGCGTTCTATCGCTCCGGCGCGCTCGTGTTCGGAGGCGGCCACGTGGTGCTGCCGTTGTTGCAGCGGGCAACCGTCACGACCGGATGGGTCGCGCCCAACGACTTCCTGGCCGGCTATGGCGCGGCCCAGGCCGTACCCGGACCGCTGTTCACGTTCGCGGCGTTTCTCGGCTGGATGATGGCGCTGCCACCCAGACACTGGAGCGGCGCACTGCTGGCGACAGTGGGCATCTTTCTGCCGGGTCTGCTGCTCGTTCTCGCCGCATTGCCGTGGTGGCAGGCGCTGCGCGCGCGTGCGGCGATGGCGGCGGCGCTTGCCGGCGTCAATGCCGCGGTGGTCGGCCTGCTGGCCGCCGCGCTTTATTCGCCGGTGTGGACGAGCGCGGTCCTGTCGGCGACGGATTTCGCCGTGGCGTGCATCGGCTTTTTGCTGTTGCTGCGCTGGAAGGTGCCCCCGCTTGCGGTCGTCGTGCTGTGTGTGGCGGCCGGCGTCGCGCAAACGGTGCTGCGCCCGCTCTGACAGAGCTGATCGCGCACGCCTTGCACAAGCACTGATTCCGCTAAGATCGTGCCGGAATTCACCGCCCTGAAAGACCGCGGCGCCACCAAGGCCCGATCTCAAGACCAAACACGCAATGGACCGTATCGACGCCATGAAGGTATTCGTCGCCACGCTCGACGAGGGCAGTCTGGCGGGCGCAGGCCGTCGGCTGGGCCGCTCGCCCGCGGCGGTGAGCCGGGCCATCGCGTTTCTGGAGACGCATACGGGCACGCCGCTGCTACACCGCACCACGCGCACGATCCGGCTCAGCGAGGCGGGCGAGCGCTATGCGCTGGCGTGCCGGCGCATCCTCGCGGATCTGGAGGAGGCGGACCTGCTCGCAGCCGACGAGCGCTCCGCGCCGCGCGGACTGCTAGGCGTGACGGCGGCGGTGGCGGTGGGCGAGGAGGTGCTGCGCCCGATTGTCGATTCGTTTCTCGATCGCCACCCCCAGGCGTCGATCCGCCTGCACCTGCTCGACCGGCCCGTGAGCCTCGTCGACGAGGGCATCGACGTGGCGTTGCGCATCGCGCATCTACAGGACTCCACGCTCGTCGCCATTCCGGTGGGCGAGGTGAGGCGGGTGGTGGTCGCTTCGCCCGACTATCTCGCCACGCATCCGGCCATCGATGTGCCCGCCGATCTCGCCAGCCACCCGATCATCTCGATGACGCATTTCGGGCTCGATTCGTGGAGCTTTCCGGCGGCCCGTCAAACGGCGCTGCCGCAGGTCGTGCGGTTCACGCCGCGCTTCATCGTCAACACGATTCGCGCTGCGCTGTCTTCGGCCGTGGCCGGGCATGGCGTCACGCGGCTGTTCTCCTATCACGTGGCCGAGCAGGTCAAGGCCGGCGCGCTGAAAATCGTGCTGCGCGACAGCGAGCATGCGCCGTTGCCCGTCAATCTGGTGACGCCGCGCGGGCGCCTTGCGGTGCCGAAGGTGCGCGGTTTCGTCGATTTCGCCACGCCGCTGCTACGCGAGTATTTCGAGCGGGCTCAGCAAATCACCGACGCCGATCGACGCTGATTCGATCGCCGCGCGGAAGAATCACTTACGCAGCGCGGTGATTCTCCCGAGATGCGAGTCGTTCTAGACTGGCTCCCATATTCATCGGGCGCTTAACAGCACCGGTCCATGGGAGTCGTCATGCAGCAAGCCATCTCGAATCCGGCCGCTCCGGCCGGCTATAACGTCTGGCGGGGCACGCTCGCCGGGGCCAGCGCGAGCCTGATCGGCATCGGTCTCGCGCGTTTTGCCTATACGCCGCTTTTGCCGGCTATCATCGGCGCGCACTGGTTTCCCGCCTCGAGCGCGGCCTATCTCGGCGCGGCGAACCTCGGCGGCTATCTGGCCGGCGCACTGCTGGCGGGCGCGATGGTACGCGTGGCGAAACCCGCCACCGTGCTGCGCGCGATGATGCTGCTCGCGACCATCGCTTTCGTGGCCTGCGCGGTGCCCGTGTCGTTCCTGTGGTTTTTCATCTGGCGCCTCGCCTCGGGGCTCTCGGGCGGCGCGTTGATGGTGCTCGCCGCACCCACGATCCTCGCGCACGTGCCGGCGGCGCGCCGGGGCTTCGCGAGCGGTGGCATCTTCACGGGGATCGGGCTCGGCATCGCGGCCTCGGGCACGATCGTGCCGATTCTGTTGCGTCAGGGGCTCACGTGGACGTGGCTCGGGCTCGCGACCGTTTCGCTCGTGTTGACCGCCGTGGCGTGGAACGGCTGGCGCGAGCACGCGGCGCCCGCGCACGCCGGTGCTCATTCGCGTTTCGAAACAGCGCCTGCGTATCCCCGCGCCGGCCTGCGCGCGCTCTATGTGGAATATGGCCTGAACGCCGTGGGGCTCGTGCCGCACATGCTGTTCCTCGTCGATTTCGTGGCGCGGGGGCTGGGCCGCGGCGTCGATGCGGGCGCCGAGTTCTGGGTGCTGTACGGCTTGGGCGCGATCGTCGGGCCGCTCGCGGCAGGGCATCTCGCCGATCGCGCGGGTTTCGGCCGCGCGCTGCGCGTCGCGTATCTGGTGCAAGCCGCTGCGGTCGCGATCCCGGCCGCGGGATTATTCGGGCCGACGGGGCTGATGGTCTCCGCATTTGTCGTGGGCGCGTTCACGCCGGGCATCGTGCCGCTGGCACTCGGTCGCGTGAACGAGCTGCTCGCGCACCATCCGTCCGCCGTCAAGGACGCATGGAGTCGCGCGACGACGAGCTTCGCCGTGATGCAGGCGCTGGCGGCCTACGGTCTTTCGTTCGTGTTCGCTTCGAGCGGCGGCAATTATCGCGCGCTCTACGCGATTGGCGCGGTGGCGCTTCTGCTCGCACTCGCCGTCGAGCTGTTTTCCGCGCGGAGCGCGAAATGAATACCACGGTTTCTTCTGCACCGGCGGCGCTCGCGCGGCCGCGCGGCTACGCGGAGCGCAACGTCCAGTACTGGCGTCGCAATCTCGTCGTCTGCGTGTTCGGCTCGTTCACGACGCTCGTGAGCCTGAGCATGCTGCTGCCGTTCCTGCCGCTCTATGTGCGGCAACTCGGTGTCGGTTCGCCGTCCGCGGTGATCCAGTGGTCGGGCATCGCCTTCGGCGCGACGTTCCTCGGCACCGCTCTTACCGCGCCACTGTGGGGGCGTCTGGCCGACCGTTTCGGCCGCAAACCCATGCTCGTTCGCGCGGCGATCGGTATGGCTCTGGTGATGTCGTTGATCGGCGTGGCGCACAATGTCTACGAACTGGTCGCGCTGCGTCTGATCGCTGGTCTGGTGGGCGGCTATGCATCGGCTTCCACGGTGATGGTGGGCACCCAGGCGCCGCGCGAGCGCGCGGGTTGGGCGCTCGGCATACTTTCGACGGGCGCGCTCGCGGGCAATCTGGTCGGGCCGCTCGTCGGCGGCGTGCTGCCAGACTGGATCGGCATTCGCGGCACGTTCTTCGCGGGCGGCGCGATGATCGCGGCGGCGGCGCTGCTCACCATCTTCGTGGTGAAGGAAGAGTTTCACCCGGACAGCGACGCGAAAGCTCACGCGTGCGGCACCGCCGGCGCGCCCGCCCGACGCGCCAATTACGCGGTGGTGGCCGCGCTGCTCGTGACCGCGATGATGGTGCTGCTCGCCAACATGTCGATCGAGCCGATCATCACCGTGTATATCGGCGGCCTTGGCGTGGATGCCGCGCATCTTGCGCGCGTGGCCGGCGTGGTTATGGCATGCTCGGCGCTCGGGAGCATGCTGACGGCCGCGCGCCTCGGCGCGCTGGCCGACCGGTTCGGGAGCTGGCGCGTGATCGTTGTCTGCCTCGTGCTCACGGGGCTGGCGATGGTGCCGCAAGCCTTCGTCACGCACTGGTGGCAGCTCGCGGCTTTGCGCGTGCTGATGGGTATGACGCTCGCGGGCCTGTTGCCCTCGATCGGCAAGCTGGCGCGGCAATCGATGGATGAAAGCCGGACCGGCCGCATGCTCGGTTATCTGCAATCGGCGCAATTCAGCGGCCAGGTGGCGGGCCCCGTGATCGGCGGTGTGATCGGCGTTCATCTTGGGCTGCACGCGGTGTTCTTCGTGACCGGCGCGCTGCTGATCGCTTGCGGCGGCCTCGCGCGCTGGGCGCACCGCCGCGCTGGGGCCTGACAGGCAGGCATGCCGGCAGGCACATCGAATCTTTTAACGCATCCGGTGGGAAGGGAACATGAGCATTCAAGCGGACAATCGCGCGTTACTGCGCACGCTCGGCATCCACAAGCCGATCATTCAGGCGCCCATGGCCGGCGTCACCACGCCGGCGCTGGCCGCCGCGGTGTCGAACGCGGGCGGCCTCGGCTCGCTCGGCGTTGCCGCGATGAACGCGGAGAACGCGCGCCGCGCGATCCAACAGACTCGCGAGCTAACGACCAAGCCGTTCAACATCAACGTGTTCTGCCATCGCCCGGCGACACCCGATGCGGCCGTCGAGCGTGCGTGGCTCGAGTGGCTCGAACCGGTGTTCCGGCGATACGGCGCTACGCCGCCGCAAGCGCTCTCCGAGATCTTCACGAGCTTCGTCGTCGACACCGCGATGCAGGCGATGCTGCTCGCGGAGAAGCCGGCCGTCGTGAGCTTCCATTTCGGCTTGCCGCCCGATGCGGTGATCGCGCAACTGAAGCACGCAGGCATCCGTTTGCTGGCGAGCGCGACCAATCTCGACGAAGCGGCGGCCGCCGTCGAGGCGGGTGTCGATGCGATCGTCGCGCAGGGCATCGAAGCGGGCGGTCATCGCGGCGTGTTCGACACGACCGGGCGCGACGAACGCCTCGGCACGTTTGCGCTGACGCGCCTGCTCGCGAGCGAGTTCGACCTGCCCGTGATCGCGGCGGGCGGCATCATGGACGGCGCCGGCATCGCGGCCGCGCTCGCGCTGGGCGCGCAGGCTGCGCAATTGGGCACGGCGTTCGTCGCGTGCCCGGAAACCTCGATCGACGACGGCTATCGCCGCGCGTTGCTCAGCGATGCGGCGCGCTCGACGACGTTCACGTCCACCATTTCGGGGCGGCTCGCGCGCAGCATCGTCAATCGCTTCACCACGCTCGGCGAGGACCCGCAAGCCCCGCGTACGCCGTCCTATCCGATCACCTATGACGCGGGCAAGGCGCTCAATGCAGCCGCCAAGGCCAAGGGTGAATTCGGCTACGGCGCGCATTGGGCGGGCCAGGCCGCGCCGCTTGCGCGTTCGTTGCCGGCCGGCGAATTGATGGCGCAACTGGAACGCGAAACGCGAGAAAGTATCGAGCGGCTGCAATCGGTGTGGAACTAGCAGTCCAGCTTCAATACCATCGCACAGTTGGAACGCATCGGCACGCGTGGGGCATGCGCGGGCCGATGTCCGATTAGCTTCCAGCCTCAGTTCCGCACCCATGCATTCGGTCCAGCGCGGCCGCGATCGTCGGGTTCTCAAGCCAACAAAACAAAGGCGGACAGGCATGCAACGCAAATTCGACGATCTCCTGCTGGGGAGCATCGAACTCTTCTGCCTCGCGGCGGAGCTGGGTAGCTTCACGCTGGCGGCCAACGCCGCGAGTGTCACACCGGCGGCGGTGAGCCGCTCGGTGGCGCGGCTCGAGGAACGGCTCGGCGTGCGCCTGTTCGTGCGCACTACACGCCAGATCCGTCTGACCGACGCGGGGCGGCGCTACTTCGAGCAGTGCCGGCAAGCCCTGTCGCAACTGATGGACGCCGAGCGCGAAGTGACGGGCGAGCAGACCACGCCGGCCGGCGTGCTGCGCATCAGCATGCCGACGCCGTATGGACACTATCGCGTGTTGCCGCTGCTGCCGGCGTTTCGCGAGCGCTATCCGCAAGTCCAGGTCGAGACGCACCTGAGCAATCGCAACATCGACTTTGCGGAACAAGGTTTCGATCTCGCGATACGCGGTCGCGCGCCGGCCGATTCAAATCTCGTCGCGCGCAAGCTCGAAGACGCGGAAATGGTCGTGGTGGCGGCGCCCGCCTATCTGAAGCGCGCGGGCGTGCCGAAAACCGTCGAGGACCTGCGGGCGCATGAGTGCATCCAGTTCGAACTGCCGAGCAGCGGACGCCATCTCGCCTGGACCTTCGAGGGTTCGCCTGAAGATGGCGACGTGCTGACGCAGGGCAGCTATGGAACCTCGGGCGACGCGCTCGCCGGCGTGACGCTCGCGCGTGCCGGCGCGGGCCTGTTTCAGACGTATCGCTTCGTCGTGGAGGACGACCTGCGCGAAGGTCGGCTCGTGGAAGTGTTGCGCGAAGCGGGCGGACGCACGCGGCCATTCATCCTGCTTTATCCGCACGCGCGCTACCTGACCTCGCGCGTGCGGGCTTTCGTCGAATTTCTCGTCGAGCAGTTGGCCAAACCCGCGACGCCCGCGCCGAGCACGGGCGCGCATTGAGCGGCGCGCGCCGCTTCATCGCATGGCCCGCTCAGTGGCCGGCGCTCTGGCCGCCGTCCACATGCAGGATCTCGCCGGTCACGAACGGCGCCGAGTCGAGATAGAGGATCGCATTCACGATGTCGCTCATCTCGCCCATATGACCCACTGGATGCAATGCGCCAAGCGCCGCATGCGTTTCGGGCGCGTGCATCGGTGACTTGATGATGCCGGGCGAAACCGCGTTGGCGCGAATTCCGCGCTTCGCATACTCGATCGCGAGCGAGCGGGTCGCGGCGGCGAGGCCCCCCTTGGTCAGCGAGGTCAGCACGGACGGTACGCCGCCAATCGCGTGATCCACGAGGCTCGTCGTGATGCTGACCACGTGCCCGCGCTCATGCTTCTCCATTTCGGCGATCGCGAGCTGCGTGATGTGGAAGAAGCCCGCGAGATTGATGCCGGCAATCGTCGCGTAATCTTCCGCGGTGTATTGGGTGAACGGCTTGGCCACGAAAATGCCCGCATTGTTGACGAGCGTGTCGACACGACCGAAGCGCGCCACGGCCGTCTCGATCACCCGTCGAGCCGTGGCCGGATCGGCGATGTCACCGGCCACGGTGACGAGGTTGGGATCGTCAGACGGCTTGATGCCGCGCGATGTCGCGACCACGTTATGGCCGAGCTTGCGAAATGCCTTGACCGTTTCGGCGCCGATGCCTTGCGATGCACCGGTGACCACGATGACTTTGGGAGACTGACTCATAGTGAACCTCGAAGTAGGTTGGATCAGCAATCTGTGATCGGACTGATGGCTCCGATGGCGACTAATTTATGCGGTCGTGCTCCGCTTTTGCACACAAGGCGCGGACAAACAGTTGTGAGCCGCAGGAACAAGCGGTGAGTGACGGCGCGTAGCGGCAGTGGTCCTGTTGGTGTCGGCCGGTCTGTCGCGCGCATCCGCGTTCACGATGCCTGCGTTCGCGGGTCGTGATCGAACTCGAGTCTGATGCCGCCCGGCTCGTACACCATCGTGTGGCGTTTGGGTCCGCCACCGAGGTCTTCGGGCGCGAATTCGACTTTGACGCCCGGCCAGGCGGACACGCGCGCGAAGATGTCCTGCAGTGCTTCCTCGCTGCCCACGCGCAGCGCAAGATGATGCAGTCCGACATGGACCTTGCGATCGAATTCGACGAGGCGGCTTGAATCGGTGACCTGCCAGAGCGTCACCACGACGTGTCCGTCCGACACGAACGCAGCCGGATAGGCAGGCCTTTCTCCCACCTGCTGCCAGCCCAGACACTTCACGAAGAAGTCGCGTGTGAGGTTCAGATCGCGGACGGTGAGTCCGACGTGATCGATACCCAGCGTAAGCGGTTTGTCAGTCATCGTTCTGTCCTCCTGAAGTGAGAGCGGGCAGCGCCCGAATCCGTGCCGGAAAGATTTTCGCCCCAAGGAATCGCGGCGATATTCGCCGGCGGTTCAATTCAGTTTTTACACCATGTAGTGCATACGGCGAGGAAATCTGCTTGCATCAATCTGCATAGTCAAATATATTGAAGTCAGATATCGAGGAGGCGATCGATGGGTGATTCGATCAACGAAGACTTTGAGCGCACGCAGAAGCTGGCGTCCGTGCTGGGTCAGGCGCGTCAGCTGATTGCAAGCGAACTCAGCGCGGGGCTCGCGGATGCAGGACTGAATCTGCAGGAGCGCGGCGTTCTGCTCACGCTGGCGCGCGGCAGCGTGAAAACACCGGCCGCACTGTCGAAATTGGCGGGTGTCCACCCGGCCCGGATGACCCGCTTGCTGGACAAGCTCGAAAACAGCGGATTGATCGAGCGCGCCCGCAACGGCAGGGATCGTCGCCTCGTGGATGTGTCGTTGACGCGGGAAGGGCAGATCGTCGCCGCCAGGAACACACAGGTTGTCCAGGGAGCATGGAGCGAGCGGCTTTCGCATTTCTCGAAGTCTGATTTCGACGCGTTGTGCCAGCTTCTTTCAAGGCTGCTGGACCGCTGAGGCGGCATTTTTTTTAACCATTTATCTGACATTGCAGATAATAACGCGCCACTGACGGGCGCTTCGAACCGAGACGAGGACGCAACATGAATCCATCGAGCAACCCAGCCGCGCCGGCTCAGCTGACCGGCGCAAAGTTTGCACTCGGCACGTTTGCCGTGGCGCTTGCCACCTTCATGAACGTGCTGGATTCATCGATCGCCAACGTGGCGATTCCGACGCTGTCCGGCAACCTCGGTGTGTCGATCGACGAAGGCACATGGGTCATCACGCTGTTTGCCGCGGCCAACGCGGTGTCGATTCCGTTGACAGGGTGGCTCACGCAGCGCGTCGGCCAGGTCAGGCTGTTCGTCTGGGCAATCCTGCTGTTCGTGCTGTCATCGGCGGCGTGCGGTCTCGCTCCGAACCTGATGGTGCTGCTCGCCGCCCGCGTCGTGCAGGGCGCCGTGGCGGGGCCGCTGGTGCCGCTTTCTCAGGCTTTGCTGCTCGGCTCGTTTCCGAAGGAAAAAAGCTCGAGCGCGCTCGCGCTGTGGGCGATGACGGCGACGGTCGGGCCGATTGCGGGCCCGGCGCTCGGCGGCTGGATCACCGACAGCTACAGCTGGTCGTGGATCTTCTACATCAACGTGCCGGTCGGCCTGTTCGCCGCGGGCGCGATCTGGGCGATCTACCGCGACCGCGAGACGCCGGCCCGCAAGCTCCCGATCGACAAGGTCGGCCTGATCTCGCTGATCGCATGGGTCGCGCCGCTGCAGATCATGCTCGACAAGGGCCGCGACCTCGACTGGTTCAGCTCGCCGGTGATCTGGGCGCTGACGATCGTCGCCGTGGTCAGCTTCCTGTTCTTCCTGATCTGGGAATTGACGGAGGAAAAGCCGATCGTCAATCTGCGGCTTTTCGCCAGACGTAACTTCCTCGGCGGCACGATTGCGATTTCGGTCGCCTACGCGATCTTCTTCGCCAACCTCGTGATCCTGCCGCAGTGGATTCAGGGCTTCCTCGGCTACCGGGCGGTGGACGCGGGGCTCGTGACCGCGCCGCTCGGCATCTTTGCCGTGATTCTCGCCCCGGTGATGGGCAAGATCATGCCTCGTTCGGACATGCGCGTGCTTGCCACGCTTGCGTTCGTCGGATTCGCCGGCGTGTTCTTCATGCGCTCGAACTACACGACCGGCGTCGACGCCTGGACGCTCGTGCTGCCCACCTTGCTGCAGGGCATTCCGACCGCGCTGTTCTTCACGCCGCTCACCGCGATCATCCTGTCGGGTCTGAAGCCGGAGGAGATTCCGGCGGCGGCGGGTCTGTCCAACTTCGCGCGGATTTTTGCCGGCGCGGTGGGCACGTCACTGATGAGCACCGCGTGGAACGACCGTACGATCCTGCACCATGCGCGCCTTGCCGAACAAACGAGCGTGGACGATCCTGGCTTTACCGGCGCGATCGCGCACCTGCAGGCGGCGCTGGACGCGGGCGTTCCCAAGGCCACGGCCTTTTACGAAACCTCGCTGAACGCGCAGGCGACGATGCTCGGCCTGAACGACATCTTCTGGATCTCGGCGGTGATCTTTGTCGTGATCATCCCGCTGATCTGGGTGACGAAGCCGGCCAAGGGTGGTGCCGCGGGCGCGGCAGCCGCCGGCGGACATTGAATCCAATTTGGCAACCTGGTTCGGACGGAAAATAAAACAGACCATCCTCTTCTTGACATTATCTGATAATGCAGATATTGTTCAAATCAACGAGGAGGACACCGCCATGGACCATTACACGACGAAGAACTTCATGCTTACGAACAGTATCGGCTTCAGGCTCGTCAAGGCCCGTAACGTCGTCGTCGCGGAAATGGACGCGGCGCTCAAGGACCTCGACATTAACGGCCAGCAGATGGGCATCCTGCTTTCGCTGAAGCAGGGTGTGGCAACCACGCCTTTCGAGCTGTCGAAGCTGCTCGGAATCGACACCGGCCTGATGACGCGGATGCTGGACAAGCTGGAATCGAAGGGGCTGCTGGTACGATCCCGCGACCCGCAAGATCGCCGCGTGGTCAATCTGACCTTGACCGCGGAGGGGCAGAAAGTCGCCGCGCGGATTCCGGAAGTCGCACCGCATGTGTTGAACGCCCGCTTGCGTAAATTCACGAAAGCCGAGTTTGCCGAGCTGGACCGCCTGCTTCGCAAGTTCACAGGCGATTGAACGGCGCGGCCGTGTGCCGCGCTTTTTTCACCCATTAATCTGATTTGTCAGAAAATGAAAACGCAGACTTCCAGGGCAAACACCGTCGCCCGTTCGCTCAAGCTCGGTGTTTCGGTGATCTCCTTCGCGGTGCTGGCGGCATGTGCAAACTATGCGGGCATCCACAGCGACAAGCAGATCGATCAACCACGGCAGCTGGAAACGGCGCAGAGCCTCCCGCAAGAGCAGGGGCACTGGCCATCCGCCGACTGGGTCGAACAGTTCGGCGACGCGCAACTGAAAGCATTGATCGCCGAGGCACTGCAAGGTAGCCCGACGCTCGACCAGGCGCGCGCGCGAGTCGAGCAGGCGCAAGCCTATAGCGAAACGGCGAAGGCGAACACGCTGCCGCGCCTCGATGCGTCGTACACGCTGACGCGCCAGCAGTACAGCAGCACCGCGTTGATTCCGCCGCCGTACGCCGGCTCATGGCAGACCGAGAACAAGGGGCTGCTGAGCGCTTCCTACGATCTCGACCTGTGGGGCAAGAACCGCGAGGCGCTGCGCGCGGCTGTCTCGGAGGCGTCCGCGAGCGAGGCCGACGTGGAAGTCGTCAGGCTCACGCTCGACACCTCGATCGCCCGCACTTACAACGAGCTGGCGCGGCTCTACGCATTGCGCGACATCGCGCAGCAGGAAGTCGCGCGGCGCGAGCAGATCGACCGCATCACCGCGAGCCGCATCGCAAACGGCCTCGATACCGAAGTGGAGCGCAAGACGGCCGAAGCGAATCTGTCCACGAGCCGTGCCCGCGTCAGCGCGCTCGACGGCAGCATCCTGACCACCCGGTATCAACTGGCGGCGCTGCTTGGCAAGGGGCCCGACCGGGGACTCGCGATCACGCGGCCGACGCTCGGCGTCGGCGACGACGTACGTCTGCCGGACAACCTGCCGGCCGATCTGCTGGGCCGCCGGCCCGACATCGTCGCGGCGCGCTGGCGCGTCGATGCGATCACGCACGAGGTGAAGGAAGCGAAGGCCGAGTTCTATCCCGACATCAACCTGAGCGCCGCGATCGGTTTCGACGCGTTCGGCTTCGGCCGCCTTTTGAGCGCCGCGAGTCGCACGGCCTCGGTGGGCTCGGCGATCCATCTGCCGATCTTCGATGGGGGTGAGTTGCGCGCGCAGTTGAAGGGCCGCTACGCCGAGTTCGACTATGCGGTGGCGACCTACAACCAGACGCTGATCAGCGCGCTGAGCGGCGTGGCCACGCAGATCGCGCAGATCCGCTCGAGCGACGCGCAGCTCGGCGATGCGCAGGCCGCGCAGCAGGCCGCGAGCGATGCCGATCGACTGGCGACCACGCAATACAAGGCCGGCCTCACCAACCAGCTGACCGTACTCAATGCCGACGTCACCGCGCTGAACGCCGACGAGGCGATCGCCAATCTGAAGATGGACCGCCGCGACCAGCAGATCGAGCTCGCGTCGGTGTTGGGCGGCGGCTATGTCGATACGTCGGCGAGCACCGACCATCACGCCGACGTTGCCGCCGTCTCCACCAGTCAAGCCAATCCCGCGGTTGCCGCACGTTGAACGGCACATCGCGAACCCTATCAGGAGAACTGCAATGAGCGATCCGATCACGACCGACCGCGAAGTGGCGGATCAGGAAGACGAACAGAAGAGCGGCGCGCAAGCGTCCGCCACGCCCCAAGGCGACAACAAGGCCACGCCCCCGGCACGCCGCAAGCGCCTGATCGCGCTGCTCGGCGCCACGGTCGTGGTCATGAGCGCGGCTTACGGCGCGTACTACTTCACCGAGGGCCGTTATCACCAGGAGACCGACGACGCGTACGTCAGCGGTAATCTCGTGCAACTGACGCCGCAGGTCACCGGCACGGTGATCGCCGTCAACACCGACGACACGCAGATCGTGAAGCAGGGCGACCCCGTCGTCACGCTCGATCCGGCCGATGCGAAACTTGCGCTCGCCGATGCCGAAGCGCAGCTCGGCCAGACCGTGCGACGCGTGAGCGGCCTGTATGTCAACAACGACTTCTACGCGGCGAACGTCGCTCAGCGCGAAGCGGATCTGGGCCGCGCCCGCGACGACCTGCATCGTCGCGAGGCCGTCGCGGACACCGGCGCCGTGTCCGCCGAAGACATCGCGCACGCCCGCGACGCGGTCAGCGTCGCGCGGGCAGCGCTCGACGCCGCGCGCCAGCAGGGCGAAGCCAACCACGCGCTGACCGACCGCACCACGGTCGAACAGCATCCGGACGTGCAGGCCGCCGCCGCGAAAGTGCGGACCGCGTGGCTCGCCTATGCGCGCGATACGTTGCCGGCGCCGGTGACCGGCTACGTCGCGCAGCGCCGGGTTCAGGTCGGCCAGCGCGTCGCGCCCGGCACGCCGCTGATGGCGATCGTGCCGCTCGACGGCGTATGGGTCGACGCGAACTTCAAGGAAGTGCAGCTCAAGCACATGCGGATCGGCCAGCCGGTCACGCTGACATCGGACGTCTACGGTAGCGGCGCGCGATATCACGGGCGTATCGAGGGCTTTTCGGCCGGCACCGGCAGCGCGTTCGCGACACTGCCGGCGCAGAACGCCACCGGCAACTGGATCAAGATCGTGCAGCGGCTGCCGGTTCGCATCGCGCTCGACCCGGCCGAGCTGGCCGCGCATCCGCTGCGTATCGGCCTGTCGATGGCGGTCGACGCCGACACGCGCGACGAATCCGGTTCGCAGTTGGGCGCGGCGCAGAACACGCGCTATCGCACCGATGTTTTCGCGCACTACGATGCGCAGGCCGACGCCGAGATCGACAAGATCATCAAGCAAAACGAAATGGTCTCCCGCGCGATGGCCGCGCAACCCCAACCCCAACCGCAACCCCAACCGCAATCGCAACGCGTGGCGTCGCACGAACACAAGGCAAATGCGGGTTGAAGCGCGTCGAGCGCAGCCTGTCGCGACACAGCGTGAACCGGCAGGTCACCGAGGCGGGGCTCAACGGCCGAGCGCCGCCTCGTCCTCGGCCAATGCCGTCGGTACCGTTTCGAGGCCCGCGCCGCGAAGCCGGAAGGGCATGTGTCACGCGTGGCGCGCGTCGATCAGGCGGGCAGGATTTCGGCGATGACGACGATCACGACAGCGGCGTCGGCGGGACCCTGGCTATGCGAGAACGCTGAACGCGCATGTCCCGCTTTGTCGCCGAGCACGGCAGCAAACAGATCCGAAGCGCCGTCGACCACGGCGGGCTGCCCGTAGAATCCATCGGCGGAACTGACGTGCCCCTCGACGCGAACGATGTGATGCAGGCGCTCGAAACCGCCGAGATGGCGCGAGATCTGCGCGAGTACGTTGAGCGCGGCGAGTTGGGCGGCCTTGCGGCCCTCTTCGAGCGTCAGGTTCTCGCCGACACGCCCCGTATAGACCATTTTGCCGTCGGACAGCGGCACCTGTCCCGAGATGAAAAGCAGGTTTCCGGCTTCGCTGACAGCCGTATAGCTGCCCAGCGGTTGCGCAGGAGAGGGCAGTTCGAGACCGAGTTCTGCGAGTTTCTGTTGGACGGACATGGTGGGCTCCTTGAGTGTGGCGGCGTCGCCGATGTCGCCGGCCACGGCGACATAGTCGGCCTCGACGGCCGGTGCGATGGAACGAGCCGTGGCGTGATTGATCCGGCCTGCTGGCCGTTCGAATCGATGGACCCGATGGAGGGCACTGTAGGCGCATCCGCCGCGAATTCGAACACACACCGTGGACAAAGAGTCTTGCGCCACGAGAACAAATCTCGTGGAACCGTGCGGCTAGAGCCAGCGCCAGATGCCCGCGGGCCAACCGGAGAGCGGGATATGCGCCCAGGTCGCGACGAGCCAGAAAACGACGCCGCCCACCAGCGCGTGCATGCCGAACCCGCCCAGCCGCGCGCGGCCGGCGGCGATCGCCGCGAACGGCAGATAGCTCGTCTTCGATTCCCATGCGGGCCACAGATCGGGTTGCAGCCGCCGTTTCTTGCGGTCCTGTAGCGCGGCACCGACCAGCGCGAGGATGATGATCGCCCCGGCAAGCACGATGTTCCGGGTGACCGGGAACACGGCGATATGGCACAGTCCCCAAAGCGCGAACGACCACATCATCGGGTGACGGGTCACTGCGTACACGCCGCGCGCCGCGTCGGGAAACGCGGTGGGCCGGCCGCCGGTGGGCAACGCCGGGTTGCGGATCAGGGAGCCCATCAGAAGGATCGACGCGATCAGCATGAGCACGGTCACAACTGCCCACAGCGCGTTGCCTGCCGGCCATAGCGGATCGGAGACGGGCGTCCTGTCGTAAGCCATGACCATCCAGCCGAACGTCAGTATCGCAATCAGCGAATAGACGCCCATGGCACCCCGTTCGCCGATTGCCTGGACCATACCCGCCCGCAGCGGATGGGACAGGAGAAAGTGGCTGGCGACAAAAGCGAATGCCGCCACGACGAGTGTGTCGATGCTTTCCATTGGCCCGGCTCCTCAAGTCAGATGATCGGTCGACCGCGTGCATTGCGAGAATACTACTTCGCGCGCCACAACGAATGCAGCGATCGCTTCGCGAGTTTCGATTGCCGCGCGCCGCAAAACCTTGATTGGCAGTGTCGTCGTCGCAATGGCCGGGACACTCGCCATCGCATCGACTGCGCAAGCGGGGCAATGGGCCGCCAACCATCCCCGGCGCGTCGAAGTGAACAACCGTCTTGCCAACCAGAACAATCGCATCCGTCGAGAGGTTCAGGATGGGCAAATGTCGAGAGTCGAGGCTCGTAGTCTGCATAGCGTCAACGTCCCCGAGTATTAGGGACGCCAAACGATTGCGACTGAATCAATGCTCCGGGAACGCAGCTGGTGCTATCTCGAGCGCGGTCGAGCCGCTTGCACAGGGCCGTTCGCGTCTCGTCGACAAGATGCCGGCCGATTTCCTGCATGCCGGGCTGATTCCGCTGATCCTGCCGGGCGCCCGCATCATTCACGCGCGGCGCAACCCGGTCGACACCTGTCTTTCCTGCTACACGAAACTGTTTGCGGGCGATCAGCCGTTCGCTTACGAGCTGACCGAACCCGGCGAGTATTACCGTTACTACGAGCGGCTCATGGCACATTGGCGCAGCGTGCTACCGGCCGGCCGCTTCATCGAGGTCGATTACGAAGCGGTCGTCGATGACCTCGAAGGCGAGGCGCGACGTCTGGTGAATTTTCTCGACCTGCCCTGGGATGACGCTTGTCTGCGCTTCCATGAAAACCGTCGGGTCGTGCGCACCGCCAGTCTTAATCAGGTGCGTCAGCCGATGGACGATACGGCCGACGATTCGCCCATCGTGATTGGCGTGAGCGACACCGGCATCGGCATGACGCCCCAGCAGCAGGAGACGCTATTTCATGCATTTTCCCAGGCCGATTGCCAGGGATGGACGGGTACGCGCTCGCGCGGTGTCTGCGCGACCAAAGCGCGACGGTGCCGATCATCGCCATTACTGCGCAAGTGGGTGCGGAAGAGCGTTCGCGATGCAAGAAGGTCGGAATCGACGAGGTCCTGCTGAAACCCGTCCTGCTTGGCACCCTGGATGCGACGGTGAGGCGGCTGGTCAAGGAGGCCGGCAAACGCCCCGCAAGTGACACCGCAGCCAGGCTCGACGTTTCGCATGCGCGAACGTCAGGGACTGATGCTGTCGAAGGAATGCATGTACCGCGGGGCTCCGGGTGCCGCGCGCGCAACGTCCGCTGAAGGTCTATCAGCCACGTAATCGCCGCGCACCCGGCACGACGGCGTTACGACATCTGACCGGTATTGACAGCCCCTTGCCAGGTCTCTCTAAAGGCTGCCTGGGCTTCTTCAGTCGGGCCACCGGATCACACAGCGGTCACATTGCCTTCCTACACTCGCGTCAGCATTACGTTGTGCTTTCTAAAATAAAACATAAAGCTTTCCTAAATTAGACAATGTTGACGCCATGTCCATCCAAAGACTCATAAGAACGCTTGCCGCTTCCCTGATCGCGGCCGCCATGCTCGCCTCGTGCGGCGGTACCGATTCGTCCACAAACACGTCCACAAGCACGCCCGCCAAGTCGGACTCCGAACAACCCACCCCGGTCAAGCGCTGCGCGCCTTGAGCTACGACCGAGCCTGCAGAAGAACACTCAATGATTTCACGCCGCAAATTTCTGAAAGCCGCTAGTGGCGCCGGCTTTGCCGCTGCCACGCTGGCCAGCTTCCCGCTTAGCATCCGCCGCGCGCTGGCAATTCCCGCCAACAACGCCACCGGCACCATCAAGGACGTCGAGCATGTGATTATCCTGATGCAGGAGAATCGCTCGTTTGACCATTATTTCGGCACGCTCAAGGGCGTACGCGGCTTCGGTGACCGCTTCACCATTCCGCTGGCCAACGGCCGCAAGGTCTGGCAGCAGCAGCGCGGCAACGGCGCTGTACTCACCCCGTATCACCTTGACGGCAGCGCCAACAACGCACAGCGCGCATCGGGCGCCAATCACACGTGGGTGGACAGCCAGAACGCGTGGGACAGCGGCCGTATGTCGAATTGGCCCACCTACAAGACAGATGTCTCGATGAGCTACTTCAAGGAAAAGGAAATCCCGTTTCAGTTCGCGCTGGCCAATGCCTTCACGCTGTGCGATGCGTATCACTGTTCGATGCATACGGGTACCGATGCCAACCGCTCCTTCCACATCACGGGCACGAACGGTCCCACCGCCGCTGGCGTGGCTTTCGTCAACAATGAGTGGGACTACATCGACGGCCTGGCGGCTTCGGTCGATACAGGCTACACCTGGAAGACTTATGCAGAGCGCCTCGAAGATGCGGGCGTGAGCTGGATCTCGTACCAGAACATGCCGGACGAATGGGGTGACAACATGCTGGGCGCCTTCCAGCAATTTCGCCGCGCCAATCTGGCCTCGGGCTTCCCCGTGGCCAGTGGCGGAGCGCCGGGCAATCCCTATGCCGATACCGGGCAGCCCTTGCCCTATCACGCCTACGATGCAGCTGCGGACAACGCAGCCAACCCGCTGTACAAGGGCATCGCGAACACGCTGCCGGGCACCACGCCGGAAAGCTACCTCGATGCGTTCAAGCGCGACATCCGCGAAGGCAGGCTACCGCAGGTCAGCTGGATCAATGCGCCATCGATCTATTGCGAACACCCCGGGCCATCCAGTCCGGTTCAGGGCGCGTGGTTCCTTCAAGAGGTACTCGATGCGCTGACAGCTGTGCCCGAAGTGTGGAGCAAAACCGTGCTGTTGATCAATTTCGACGAAAACGACGGTTACTTCGACCACACGCCCTCGCCGTCGGCGCCGTCACGAAATCCCGATCAGACGTTGGCAGGCAAAACCACACTGTCCGATGACGACATGCGGTTCGAGTACCACGCCTATCCGGCGCCGCAGGGCAGCAAGGACCAGCCCGCGCAGGACGGTCGCGTCTACGGGCCCGGCCCGCGCGTGCCGCTGTACGTGATCTCGCCATGGAGTCGCGGGGGCTGGGTCAATTCGCAGGTCTTCGACCATACGTCGGTGCTGCGCTTCCTGGAAGAGCGCTTTAGTGTGAAGGAGACCAATATCAGCCCGTACCGCCGCGCCGTGTGCGGAGACCTGACTAGCGCCTTCAACTTCAAAACACCCAACAATGAGTTGTTACCCACGCTGAACGGGCGCAGCACCCGGGCCGACGCCGACCAGTTGCGCAACTCGCAACAGGCCCTGCCAGCCGTGCCGCTGCCGGTGGACATGCAGTTACCGATCCAGGCAAGCGGCACGCGACCCTCTCGCGCGCTACCCTATGAGTTGCACACAAGCGCGCGCTGCGCGGCCAACGGCACTGTCGAATTACTGTTTTCCAGTACCGGTACCCAGGCCGCGGTGTTCCATGTGTATGACCGCTACAAGCTGAATCGCGTGCCGCGTCGCTACGTGGTCGAGGACGGTAAGACGCTGGCCGACAGTTGGAACGCGCAGCAGGACAACCTCGGCATGTATGATCTTTGGGTGCTAGGCCCGAACGGTTATCACCGGCATTTCAAAGGCGACCTGAGCCGCCTTGCCGACAGCGGGGTCACGCCGGAAATCCGCGTCTGCTACGACATCGCCAACGGCGACGTTTATGCCGACCTGATGAATACCGGCAAGAGTGCCTGCAACTTCACGATTACGCCGATGGCCTACCGCACCGATGGCCCATGGCAGGTTCAACTGGCAGGCACAGGCATGGACTCGCTTCACTGGGTTCTGGCGTCCAGTGGCCAGTGGTACGACTTTGCTGTGACCTGCGATAGCGATAAGGCGTTCTACCGTCGCTTTGCAGGACGGGTGGAGACCGGCAAGCACTCGGTTAGCGATCCGGCCATGGGCATGAGCGGGACCATGCCTGGTAAGCACTGAGACACTCGATTGGCCTTGATGGAGGGGCAACAAAACCGGCGCTTTCGTGCTGAAGAGTGCCGGTTCCCCACGCGTCTTCAAGACTCGTTCGATGACTTCCAAAGTCTGGCCACCTATGCATGAGCACGACATGCAGACCGACTCTACACACTTGATCGCCGAACGAATGCAGGATTCTCCCAATCCATCGCATCAAGTTCGCTGCGGCGACAAAGCTCCATGGCGGCAGGCGCGTGAACCTCCAGCAGGGGTCGCTTCAGGAAGCGGAAAATAAAGCACGCTTAGCTTCTCAACCCCAAGGACCTGGGTACCCGTTCGCTCAAACGGACGTTCGAACGGCGGCTTTCAGGAAGCGGACGGAGAGAGCGGCAAGAAGCATTGGTCGCCGGCAAAAGCGATAGAATGCCCGCTCCGCAAAAGACAATATTGACGGGGTAGACGGCATGGAGCGGCCGGGCGCGCAGCGTTGGCATGAGCAAACGTTTCCAGGTGTCTTTCGCGGACAACCTGAGAAGGAGCAGGCGCTCCTCCGGATATGCCTGGGCACGGTCGTGTTGATCGGCTATATCGCCGTCGCCGCGCTCCAACGCACGGCCGCCGTGTATGACACTCTGGGCGTGGTTTTCGCATACGTTGTATTCGGCGTGGTGACATACATAGCAGCGACCGCCGCGACAGGTCGGCCGCGCCTTCGATTGACGGTCACCACCATTGCAGACCAGGCGCTTGTCATGACTGCCTTGGCGCTCGGCGGGCGCGTGGCGCTGCCCTTGCTCTGGGTCGTGTTCT
>NZ_VZQP01000088.1:0-20497 GCF_014397655.1 Paraburkholderia sp. UCT31 | reverse complement strand
ACTCGAACCCTGCAGATGCAGGCTTGCAATGGTCAGGCGCTCTTCAGGTTGAAGTTGCTGGTACTTTCTTTCGTGCATCGCAACACCTTATACGAAACGGTGTTGCACTTCAGATTTGAGGCCGCCCGCTTTTTTTCGGGGCCTTTTTACGAAGAGGCATCGATGATGCGGGCAGTCCATTAGAGAACTCGCGCTGAACGACAACTTGACAATACTTTTGAGGATTCTATGAGAATTGCTGTCCTAGACGACGATCAGGCACAAACCGACTTTTGCTCTCAGACGTTATCGCCGGCAGGACATATCTGCCACGCGTTTTCCTCAGGCCGGGAACTGGCACGGCAACTGAGACGGCAGACCTTTGATCTACTCATACTCGACTGGAACGTGCCAGACATGTCGGGCAAAGAGATCTTGTGCTGGGTTCGAGGTAGCCTCTCTGAACGACTTCCTGTTCTGTTCATGACGAGCCGCAGCAGTGAAGCGGATATCGCGTCAATACTTAATCACGGAGCCGACGATTACGTCGTCAAGCCGGTCCCTGGAAGTGTCCTGCTCGCGCGCGTCAGTTCGCTGTTGCGACGCACCTATCAGTTCAGTGCTGCTGGGCGCGAAGTCTATGGAGATTACGACTTCGATCTGATTGCGAAGCAGGCGCTGCTTAAGGGTACCGCTGCTGCGCTGACCCCAAAGGAATTCGAACTTGCACTGCTGCTGTTCCAACACTTGGGCCGACCGTTGTCTCGCGCCCACATTCGCGATGTAATCTGGAATCAGATCGCCGAAATCTCGTCGCGGACAATTGACACGCACGTGTCGGTACTACGTGCCAAGCTCAATCTGCGCCCGGAAAACGGTTATCGGCTCGCAGCGGTTTACGGTTATGGCTATCGCTTGGCTCAGGTGAATAGTGTCGAGACACTCGAGCGTACGTCCCATTAATCGCGCACCGATGACGTCAGCGGACAAATGGTAATCGTGAAGCCGCGATTTTGATTTCTTCTTCTCGCCATCTTCGCGACGACCTCAGCAACTGACAACGTCGCTCGAGCGCAACGGAATAGAGGACGGACTGCGGTCGCTGGTCGGTTCGATTCCCGTTTCACATCTCACGGTGGTGCAGGCCCGAAACCTTCCGTGCCATGCGCTGGCAGCGTCAAGCCTTGAGAGAAATTAATCTACGCCCAAATACTTTGGAAACGTGGCGGATGAGCCGTTGCGCGTCTCGTGGCGCAAAGTGCGCCGAGTTTTCTTCGGTAAATCGCCAATGTCGTGCCCAGGTATTTGCGGGCCTCAGCCGGCGAGCGCGTGAAGAATGAATTTGCCACCTTTGACGACGCCCATACGAACGAGGCTTATCGCGCGGAGCCGCTCAATCAACCGTCTGCTTGATGGTGTTTGCCGTCGATAACGGCTATCAAACCGTTGTATTCGCCGCGACGGGCCAGCGACGACAATGCCTATGGCCTTCCGGGAACATCGGAGTTCACCAAAGTTTTCCCCTGAAGTTGGGCAATGATTTCCCGCCGTCCTTTTGGAGAGGCTCGAAGCAGGAGGTTCATTGTTACTAAAAATTCGCGCTCTTCATTCTTTTGGAGATTGACGAACGCGAGTAGCGCCTGAACAGTTGCGGCCTCTTTGTTATTCGACATTTCGATTTCCTTTGATCTTCACACTACATCGCAAGTTGTAAAACTGCCGAAGAAGGGAAAGACTTATATCGCCCTGAAAAAATCAACCAGAACTCAACAAAAATAACAGCCAAACGTTGCTAACTAAAGTTGCAAAGGTTGCCCGAGAACGCACTGCGTATTGCCGATACAAGCTCGCCGACGTCAGCACTCTTTAGAATAAGCGAATGCACTCCAATCCGCGCGAGCGACCGTCGAAGATCAGGGTCGCCATTCATACTGAATACGATGATCTTCAAATCCGGAAAACACTTTCTCAAGAACGCCAGATAGGGAACTCCGTCGCCGTATTCGCCTCCGGGCATCGCGTCGTCAGTGACGAGTACATTGCAGGGCACGCGAGCAAGACGTTCAACAACCTCAGTCGAGTCGCACGCAGTCGCTACCATTCTTAAATCAGTATGTCCGCTCAGTACCATTCTGACACCCGATAATACGACAGGATGGTCATCGGCCACAATAATATTGATTATTCCTTGCACTTTACTACCTCGCGATCTATCGGAAAGACAGTTTTCCGCGCCATCTCGTCTGAGTCACGACTCCAGGTGCACAATCCAAAACCCTTCATTGCCGTGAGTTTTATGAATTCAGATCGCACTCGGAATATTCATGCTGGAATAAAGCACTTGCTATGCAAATAGCATCAACCAACGCCTTTCATACATTCTATTTTTCTGAGTATCGACGGAAATGCGACGGGTGTTATTTTTCTTTTACACCAGTCGGACTCGTCATAAATTTGTTTTTGGGGTTGTGGCGGCGCATAGAAAGAGGCTGGAGTTGCTCCTGTAACTCAGGACGTGGACACCGTTAGGTTGATGGCGCAGCAGTTCGCCGGAACCCGCGAGCGAAGCTGCGCGTGCGATGGTCGATGTAGGCAGGGCCGTTGTCCGACAGCCGTTCGACGGCCGCATCCGCCTGGGTCGCTCCGAAGCGTCGCTCGACCGCAGCGAGCATCACATCACGCACGACGCGTCGTCATTATGTGCGCCAGTAGTCGCTGCCCAACGGATGTCACCTACCGGTCATGGCAGTCCAGCGCGAAGGTCCCACGTAACGGCGAGCCATCGTCACAACGGAACTCGAAGTCTTCTGAGCATCAGCGGGCATTGCTCCGATCAACGGCGACGAGTCCATCACGCCAACGATGCTTCGCGCTCGCGTGAACTGGATAAGGCTCGACGCTCTTGCGTGACAATGGCAGTACCAAGCCCGACATCAATCCTCAAGCCTGACATGGCGATATGGCATCCTAACGTCTGCGCTCCAGTTCATATATATTCGTCAGATTCGTCGACTCCTCCTTTCAACAAAATCGCTCGAATTCTTTCCACTAAATAGTACCAGGCATTGGCTGACGATTAGACACCCGTATTTGGGTGCGGATTCAACCGGTCGATGCAACAGTTTGATGAAATCGCTCAGCTGGTGTGTCGAAGTTTAGTGTTTTCCGAGGGCGTTCATTGAGCCGCCTTGCTACTGCATTAAGCCGGGCCTGTGAGTAGACGGAAAGATCGGTACCTTTCGGGAAGTACTGCCTCAGCAATCCATTCGTGTTTTCGTTCGAGCCGCGTTGCCATGGATGCTGCGGATCGCAGAAGTAAGCTGCGATGTCAGTAGCCACCGTGAAGCGCTTGTGCCCAGCCATCTCTTTGCCCCGATCCCAGGTCAGTGATCTGTACAGTTCCTGAGGCAGCTTGCCAGCATGTTTTATGAGGGCGTTGACGACGGTCTCTGTATCCTTGCTGGCAATCTTCACCAGCATGACGTAGCGGGTTTGACGTTCGACGAGAGTTGCAATCTGGCTGTTCGCGTTACCAAACAGCAGATCGCCTTCCCAATGCCCGGGTATCGCACGGTCTTCCGCTGTCGCGGGGCGTTCACTGATCGATACGGCGTCGCAGATTCTGCCGTGATCGTCGGTCTTCATGGTGTGGTGACGTGAACGACGCATCGCCCGCGTCCGGCGCAGATGCTCCAGCAGTTCCTTCTTTAGCGCGCCGCGGGCCTGTATATAAAGGCTCCGGTAGATAGTCTCGTGCGACACCTGATAGTCCCCGTTGACCGCATATGAGTGCTTGAGCCAACCGGCAATCTGTTCTGGCGACCACTGCAACTGGAGTTTGCTCGCCACAACCCGGGCGAGCTCGCGGTTCCTGACGAGCTTGCATTCCTTGGGACGACGGGCACGATCCCAGGCAAGCGCATCAGCCTGATTCGCCCGATAGCCTTGAGATCCACCATTTCGCCTGATTTCCCTACCGATGGTGGACGGTGCTCTTCCAAGCCGGCTGGCCACCGAACGGATCGAGTCCCCGGCTACCAGTGAGCGCGATACCTCCTCGCGCTCGGCTAGCGTCAACGCCAGTCTGGAACGACGTCGCGGCGCCGGCTGTATTCCGCCTGTCTCAGCGAGAATTCCCTGTATCGACGAGTGATTCCGATCGAACAGTTGCGCAATATGCTGGAGCGATTCACTTTTCCGCCAGAGTTCCCACATTAACGCTTTCTGGCTCTCGCTGTAATAGATCCGGGTTCGGTACTTCATTTGCAACACTCCCGCCGCTCACGCAGCTTCTATTGTGTTGCATCGACCGGTTGAATCCGCAGCTATAACCTGACATTCGCGTCGATATCCTCTGCGTGAATCGCGGAGGCCGAAAATCCGCTTTCATATGCAAACCTGAATAAATCAGCGTCACGTTCTATGCCCAGCTTGCGCATCGCCGCCCTTTTCTGTGCGCTCACTGTCTGCTTCGTCCGATTCAACTGGGCGGCTATTTCGTTAATCGTGACGCCGGACACGTACAGACGTACAACCTCGGCTTCCCGCCCCGAAAGATTGCGCGGGGGTATGGCTTGCGTTGGGCCGACTCTTCCGAGTTGCTCGCGTGAAGTCGGTGAAAAGTAGGTTGCACCCGCGTGAACTGCATGTATGGCGGTAATCAGATAGTCAACATCTTTCGATTTGTTCAGTACGGATTGGATACCAATTTTCCGCATCTTGGAAGCAATGGCGAAATTGTCGATCGTGGTAAAGACGATTATCTTAAGGTCGGGATATCGGCGCTTTAAGAACGAAAGCATGGCCATCCCGTCACCGTATTCTCCCCTAGGCATGGAGTAGTCTGTGATGAGAATGTCACATTCGACATTTGACAGAAAATTGACGATTTCCGTCGAATCCTGCGCCGTCCCAAGGACGCTGAGAGTATGGACTCTGGATAGTTCATATTTGACGCCAGTGATTAATGCCGGGTGGTCGTCTGCAAGTATCAGCTTGATTTTCATTGCTCTCTCGATCGGTCAACTGCATTTATGAATCGAATTTTGAAATGCTTAATGTAACGGCGGCCATCGAGGGCGGGTATCTTACTAGCCTCATTCAATCCACCAAACTGTCTGACTGATCCGAAAAACCAACGGGATATATCTGGAGATAGCGCATTGCCATCCGTATGATCCGACGACGGAGTGGTTCGTTTTCAACGAGCTTCGGGCGGCGAGAGCGTCAGTCGGATATTGCTGGGACGGTCTGGAATTCACATACGAAACGGTGCGACGCTGGTCGGTGAATACCCAAGGGTGTCTTCGAGGCACAAGAAGCTGCAACCGGAAATCCGATTCTGAATCGCTTTTTCTACTAGATTAGTATAACAAAGGGGGTGTCCGGAATTTTGTGTAAACGGGTTGAGGTTTAACCCGGCACCAGCCGCTCTTCGAACTGGATCGTGAAGCGGTTCAGTGCGGCCTTCCAGTCGCGGATCGGCATCGTCCACTTCTTGCTGATGTTGTTCAGGGCAAGGTAAAACAGCTTGGTGACGGCCTCATCGGTCGGGAACGAGCTGCGGGTCTTGATCACCTTGCGCAGGCTCATGTTGATCGATTCTATGGCATTCGTGGTGTCCCCCAAGGGGACTTCCTCCGGGGTGTAAATCACCTTCCTGATTTCCCGCGGGTAATCGAAGAACGGAATCACGCGTGCCCAGTTGCGCCGCCAGCTCTGCCCGATGGAAGGGTAGTCCTTGTCCCACCTGGCCTCGAAGACGCCGAGCATCTGCTCGGCCAACTCTACGGTCGATGAAGTGTAGATCGTCTTCAGATCGGCGGCGACTTCCTGCTGTATTTTCCACGGCACGAAGTTCAGGCTGTTGCGCACCATATGCACGACGCACAGTTGCACGGCCGCCTTCGGATAGACCGCTTCAATGGCTTCAGGGAAACCTTTGAGCCCGTCGACGCAGGCGATAAAAATGTCCTGCACGCCGCGCGTCTTCAGCTCAGTGACCACTTGCAACCAGAACTTTGCACCCTCGGTCTGGGCAATCCACAGTCCCAGAACCTCCTTGTGACCGGTCATGTTCACGCCGATGGCCAGGTACACTGCCTTGGTGCGCACCGCGCCGCTGTCGCGCACCTTGACGTGGATGCAGTCGAGATAGACGATCGGGTAAAGCGCATCGAGCGCACGGCCTTGCCAGACCTTCACCTCCTCGCTGACGGCGTCGGTGACCGCCGAGATGAGCGTGGGCGACACCTCCGTGCCGTACATCTCTTCCAGATGGCCCTGGATCTCGCGCACGCTCAGACCTCGCGCGTACAACGAAATGATCTTATCGTCGAAGCCCGTCCAGCGCGTCTGATGACGCTCCACAAGCTTCGGCTCGAATGCGCCCTGACGGTCGCGCGGAATATTGAGCGGCAACTCGCCAAACTCCCCCTGCAATGTCTTGGCGCTATGCCCATTCCGGGTGTTGCCAGTGGCATTAGTCACCGCTTCGCTCTTGCCATGGCCCAGGTGCTCGGACATCTCCGTCTCAAGCGCTCGCTCCACCAGCATCTTCGTGAGCTGCTTGAGCAACCCGTTCTCGCCTATCAGATCTTCCGGCTTCTGGTAGTTCGCCAGCAGGCTGTCTGCCAGCCTGACGAGTTCAAGATCGGGTTTTTCTCTTTTGTTGCGTTTCGCTACGGTCATCTGTGCTCCTGTTGCTGACAGTTTCCTGCCAAATGACCGTTTACACAAAAATTTTTACGCCCTCAGTTCTTCGAGCCCAACAAACGTCAAACTTCAAGTGGATCAAGTCAGGATAGTGGCACTCAACTGGCTATCGAAAGCATCAATCATGTCCTGCGCCGCCCCGACACCCTCCTTCGATATCGCGACTTCCATTTGAGCGCACTGCTCTGCAAGCGTGCGGTATCCAAACACATTTAGCGCGCCCCGCAACGAATGCAACTCGGCGAGTATCCGGACCGCGTCGCCGGCATCGTACGCGGCATGGATCGCCGCCAGCGCCTCTTCGCACGATTTCAGGAATGTAGCCCGCACGTGGGCTGGCATTGCACGGCCGCCCAGCATCCCATCACGTTTCCTTTCCTGTTCCTCCGCCTGCACCGCCACACCCGGCACGCCGTTCACCTCCGACAGCGTTGCCGACAGCTCGTCCAGCTGCAGTGGCTTGGCCACTACCCGCATTACCCCGGCCGCCTCGCAACGCGCTCGCTCCTCCTGCGACACGCTCGCCGTCGCCACCACGATCGGCATTTCTGGCCAGCGTGCCTGTGCCTCTCGCACGAGCCCATAACCGTCCAGCACCGGCATCGCCAGATCGGTCACCAGCACATCGAAGCGCTCCCGTGAGAGACGTTCCAGCGCCTGCAGCCCGTCTTCCGCCACCTGCGGCTCACACCCGAGCATCTTCAACTGCTCGCTGAACAGTTCCCGGTTCACCGCGTTGTCTTCCGCCACCAGCACCTTCAGCCGGCGCGACAATCCCCGCTGTGTCTCTTTGCCCGCCTCCAGCGGCATGCCCTGCAAGGTATGGCGTAGCGCCGCCGCCAGCCCTTTCAGACCATAGCATGAGACCTTCACCGCCCTTCCCGTCGCTACGGGATACGCCGGTCCTTCCGCGCTGCAGTCAATCATCCAGGACGACGCTTCCAGCAGACGACGGACGTCGTCCGCATGCCAGGTGTCGTGCTCGCCGCAGACAATCAGGGTATCCGCCTCCTCCAGCGTCTCCAGATCGAGTTGCGCAGGATGACGATACGCCTGTACCTTCAGCCCCCAGGCCTCCAGTGCCGGCACCGCATACGCGTGCCAGGTGTCCGCCGCCGCGACGAACAGCACCTCCTCGCCCTCGAAGTGCGGCATATCCAGCCCAGGCTCGCCGTGACAGTCGCCCAGCGGCACCCGCACCGTAAAGAGGCTGCCCTCGCCGGGCACGCTGTGCACTGCGATCGTGCCTCCCATCGCATCCGTCAGCCGCGCGCATAATGCCAGCCCCAGACCGGTGCCACCGAAGCGACGGTTGATCGTCGTATCCGCCTGGCTGAACGCGCGGAACAGCATCGCCTGCTGCTCCGGCGATATCCCGATCCCGCTGTCTTCAACTTCGATCACAAGCTCTGGCTGATTATCACTGCCCGCTTCCGCCGACAGTCTCAATGTCACCTCTCCGTGCCCGGAAAACTTGATGGCGTTCGACAGCAAATTGTTCATCACCTGGCCAAGCCTCGTCGGATCGCCCTGCATCGGTTGAGTGGTCGATGTGCCAAATTCGCCCGACAACCTCACGCCCTTCGCCCGCGCCACCGGCCCGAACATCGTCAGAGCCCGCGAGGCCACCTCCTGCGCGTCGAACACGATCCGCTCGAGCGTCATCTCACCGGCCTCGATCTTCGAGAAATCCAGCACGTCGCTCACGATTGCAAGCAGTCCGTCCGATGAACCCCGGATCGTTTTCAGCCGGTCACGCTGCAGCGCATCGAGCTGCGAGTGCGACAGCAGTTCGAGATTCCCCAGGATCGCGTTGAGCGGTGTGCGGATCTCATGGCTCATCGCCGCCAGGAAAGCGGATTTCGCGGCATTGGCCGAGTCCGCCGCCTGCTTTGCTTCACACAGTTGCCGATTGAGGCGCTTTTCCACCGTCACGTCCGTGAACGCCGTCACCAGCACGTCCTCGCCCTGGTAGCGCGCCGGCACGACACTCACCGAGAGATCCATCGTCCCACCCTCGCGTGTCGGCAGCGACCACGCCTCGTGCGCCATGCTGTTTGTACCGGTTACACCGCTTACATCTGCGCGTTGCCGGTGACGGTGAACCAGTTCTGCCGAAAGTGTCCGTGCCGCCGGCAGGACCACCCGCGCCGCGGCCTCGATCATCGTCGGACTGCGCAACAACGGCTTACCGCTCTCCACGGCAATCAGCCCCAGCCCTACCGGTGCCGTCTCGATCAGCGCGCGGCTCAGGTGCTCGCTCTCGAACACGCGTCGAGAGCGCTCAAGAACAGGCAGGAACACGCGCCGGTTGAACAGTAGAATCAGCGACCACACCACGAGGAGGATCACTCCAGTCGTCGCGGCCGACGTTCCAATCTGACCAGTCAGTGCCCGGGCAATCGAGCGCCACGACTGCACAAACACGAGCGTTGCGCCAGTCTCGCCGATTGGCCAGCCAAACAGCATGTGGCCGTCACGAAAGATCCTGCCTGTCGGCTCGACAATTCCTGCGACACCTAAAGCACGCGCGGTATCCGACGCCTTCGGGTCGACCGGTTGACGCGAAAATGAAGTGATAACCTGTCCATTGCGCGCGAAGAGCATAAGAGAGCCGTCAAGCCCACTCTCCCCTAGAGCGGCAGTGATAATGGTGACCGGTAACTCGTAAACAGCGACGGCGAACGGCTTCCGCTCCTTGTCAAACAGGGTCGCTGCAACTCGAACTGATCGCCTGCCGCTTAACGGACTATCGTAGGGAGGGAGCCACCGAAATGCACGCCCCCCGGTGCGGGGATCGAGCAAGGGCACGTCTCGCGGAACAAGGAGATTGCCGCCAGGTCCCGCGAGTGCAGAAAAAAAAGCAGCACGATCGGCAAGCAACCTCGCCATCCGGGCATCGCCAGGCGATGGTACCAGGATGAGCAGTGGACGGTCAGGCCTGTACAACCAGAATGTCAACAGGCCTCCGTTCCGTTCGGAAGCTGCCGTCGCCGCCTGACTTATCTGTTTAGCAAGCCGAATGTACCGGGTTGCCAACAAATCGGGAGGCGTTGCAGACGAGGCACCCACCACGAGCACCGGCAGATGATCTGGGGCCTGCTGAAGACGAAGCATCTGGCCATTGCCTGTGAACTGTTCGATAAGGCGTGGCTCGGCCTGTTCGCCGGCCCTCCAGGCGACCTCGATGAGCCGTACGCCGTTTTGCATAAGCACGACGTTGCGCGAGTTAAGGTCGGTGAGCCGGTTCACGCCGGACATCAGTTCTTGATGCTCGAGCGCAACATAGGTACGTACAGTGGCCACCGTGTTCAGGACGAACGCAACCAGCACCACCGCCGTTACCACTGCCCCGCCGCCGAACATCAACAAATGCTGATAGCGGCGAAAGCGGTCCAATACATTGCGTTGTGCGTATGGAGTCATAGGTGCCAGCGGAGTTGACGCTTTCGCCGGGTGCCCCCTCGAAGGAAGGTTCACGTGGCAGGTAACAACCTGATTATCCACCGCGCGGCGCAACAGCGAAACGCTTCTTTACACGCGTGCTGACGGCCTGGGGGGTGTCCGGAATTTTGTGTAAACGGGTTGAGGTTTAACCCGGCACCAGCCGCTCTTCGAACTGGATCGTGAAACGGTTCAGTGCGGCCTTCCAGTCGCGGATCGGCATCGTCCACTTCTTGCTGATGTTGTTCAGGGCCAGGTAAAACAGCTTGGTGACGGCCTCATCGGTCGGGACTGCGATTGCCCCACAGCCCTTACCCAGCAGGGCGCCGACGCCGGGACCGGATTGACGAACTCTGCTACACCCCTCGGCGAGGTCAATCCTTCAGCGTGAGCGACAATACCCTCACAACCAGTTCCTGATAGCTGATACCAACCGCGCGAGCAGCCTTCGGCAACAGCGAGTGATCGGTCATTCCTGGTGATGTGTTCACTTCGAGGAAGTACGGCTTGCCCTCGCCATCCATCATGAAGTCGACACGCCCCCAGTCCCAGCAACCGAGCACGTCAAACGCGCGGCGCGCGAGTTGCTTCAGGCGCATCTCTTCCTGGGATGCCAGTCCGCATGGAATCAGGTACTGCGTCGAATCGTGAACGTACTTCGCGTCATAGTCGTAGAACTCGCCCGCTGGCACAATTTGGATGACCGGCAGATCGAGGTCGCCCGCAATGCACGCAGTGTATTCACCGCCGCCTTCGATACTCTTCTCGACCAGCACGATAGCGTCGAACTTTGCTGCTTCCGCGATCGCTGAGGGTAGCGCCTCGGCCGCTTTTACCTTGATCACGGCGACGCTTGAGCCTTCGCTCGCCGCCTTCACAAATAGCGGCAACCCGAGTTGCGCGACGATCTCCTGCGCACGCGCATCGTAATCGTCGCCGCGCATCACGGCCTCGAACGGCGGCGTCGGAATACCCAGTTGCTGCCACACAAGTTTCGCGCGGAACTTGTCCAGCCCGAGCGCCGAACCAAGCACGCCGCTGCCCGTATATCGGATCCCATAAAAATCGAGCGCGCCCTGAATCTGTCCATTTTCGCCGTAGCCGCCGTGCAGCACGTTGAACGCGCGCACAAAGCCCTCGTCCTTTAACGCTGACAACGGCCGCGTGGATGGATCGAAGGGGTGTGCGTCGACGCCTGCATCGCGCAGTCTCTGCAACACGAGACAACCAGATTTGAGCGACACGTCACGCTCGGCGGACACTCCACCAAACAACACTGCCACCTTGCCGAATCGCTTCGGATCGATACTGTCCATCGAGCTCCCTATTTATGCGCAAGGCACCTTTATCTTCTCGTCCGCTAATCGAGACTTTGACCAGCGAGGCCGGTATCTGGGGGTGCCCCTAACGCGCGACAAAAGACATAGTCCCCTGCTCAAACCCACGACCATCGTTTCGCGATCATCCCATCGCAGGCAACTTCGGCACGAGCCCGGTTTCGAAGCGTCATACAGCCAAATCGGAACAAAAATTGAGGCGGCAACTTTCAACCACAAATCTCACTGTCGAAGCCAGGGACGCAGCGAATAACAAGCAACCAGCCGTGAACAAGTTTAGGAAAAATACCGTCAGGTGTCCATCGACAGTGGATGCTGTTCCGGGCTAACGTAACGACGGAAACAACTACCCAAACGAAAGCGCGCGGTCTGTCCGATCGGCTGCCGCAGGCTGACGGCGACAACGACACAACGAGCTTTCGGACCACTACGAATCGGCTGCATGGGTCGCTTGACGGCATCAACGTCAGCCCCCACGCCCGGCCCGATTTGCTGACCAATGCTCCTCACCATGACAACGCCAGTCAGTGCTCCCTGGAGGTCGCACCTTTTCGTGGCTTACTTAACCTGCGACAGGTCAAGTTCTGCAAGCGCCATCTGGATTTCCTTCGCTGATTTCCCTTGAGCAAAAAGCGTTGCAGCGCGTTTCGCGTGTCCGGCGAGCAGGTGATGTTGCGGCCCGGGAGCATGGGCGTAGATGTGATGCGGCTGGAGGCCGGCGGCACGCAGACGGCGGACATAATACAGCTGGCTGTAAAAGGGAACCACACGATCCTCCGGATCAGAAATCACATAGATTTCCGGTCGTGGATCCCGGCGAATGCGCCCGATTTCGTCGACAGGATCGTAATAGCTGCGGGCATCGTAAAGCAGTCGACCGGGGATTTCCCGCTTGTATTCCCAGTACGCCGCGACCTGTTTGGCGGAAACAAGGGCAGAAGAAACCACCGATGCCGCGACGTCTGCGCGTCTGTTCAGGAGCGCAGCGGCGATCTGGCCTCCTGCGGAATGTCCGGTCAGAATGAATGATGCAATGTTGTAACGCTCCTTGAGCATGTCCAATGCGCGGTCCATCAGTTCGATCTCGCGATGCGTGCGGCGCAAGTTATGGTCGCCAGAGGACCCATAGATACCCGGCCGGGCAAGATAGAGCGTGGGACGGCCGGAATCAGCGGACCATTTAGCCATATCTTTCCCAATCTCCATTGGCGAAACAGACAGGTAGGATTGTGTAACGTACCTGACTCCCTTCGTCGTTCTCAGCATGACATCCCCGCTGAAATAAACCAGCACAGTGGGGCTTTCGCTCCCGGACAATCCATGCGCGTAGTATCGAATGCAATCTCCCTTGCCGTTGACTTCGACCCACAGGCTATCGGGCACTCGCGCGCAGTGTTCCGGTGAACTGAATGAACCGTTCAGGGCTTGTGCGGTATCGAATGGCTCGCTTCCCACAGGGATATTAAGCTCCCCAGGCCGTGGAGTCTCAAACGGCCCCAGTGTGGGTCGGTCCGCCAGACTGGGTTCGGTAACGCCCAAAACGCCAAAGACAACGAACAGGAAGCGCCGGAGTCTCCAGCGCAGAAGGTGCGATAAACGCCGACAATGTCGGCCAAACCATTTCATAAATAAGGTTCCGTGAGGTTATGCAGAAAAGACAGAAATGATCAACGATGGCCATGCGCGCGGGCAACGAACTCGCCTGCACCAGACGCAGGCGAGCACCTTGGGTAGTACGGCTGATTTGGCATTCGGGCCCCGCGCTGCGCGCAGACTACCCCGCGCGGCTTACCGCCATCGGGGGCGAGCGCTGGAAGCTTTCGGGTCGTTCAGGCACGCCTGAAGACCCATTGCTCGCAGGGCCAGAGGTCAATGCTACTTTTGCGCGCCAGCCCTCAGCCACGCTACGACCTCATGGAGACGCGTACTGTTCGAGCCCTTGAGCAGCACTACGTCCTTGTCGACAAGCTCTTCTTGAAGTGCAAGCTTCAATTCGTCAAGCGAATTCGTGTAGCGCCCATGGCGTGCAGCCGGCAACCGTTCCCAGAAGTCGGTATAGAGCTTGCCCATGACATAGACGCGATCGATCCCGCAACGCTCGACCACTGCAGCCAGGTCGGTATGAAGCAGCGACGCCTGGGGACCGAGCTCCGCCATCTCGCCCAGCACAGCGACTCGTCTGGCTGCATTCTTCATGTCCCGCAAATGTTCCAGAGCGGCCTGCATCGAGCCGGGATTGGCATTGTAGGCATGGTCGACAATGGTCACGTGCCGTCCGTCGAGCGTCAGCTCAAACTCCTCGCCGCGGCCGGACAGGGCAGCAAAGCGTGCGATCCGTTCGAGCGCAGGTTCGAACGGATAGTTGAGCGCCGAGACAGCGGCAAGTACTGCCAAGCTGTTCAACGCCATGTGCAAGCCTGCGGCCCCGATCGGATAGGTGATATCGCGCCCTCTAATACGCGCATCGACCCGCTGCCCCGACGCGTCATGATCCACGAGTTGAAACTCGCTCTCGGCAGTCGTGCCGTAAGTAAAGATTTTCAGATCCCGTTCGATGGCCGCCTGGTAGACGGTATCCCATTCCAGCATGTCACGATTGAGCACCACGACACTTCCCGCAGACATGCCAAGAAAAAGCATGCTTTTGGTCCGGGCAATATCAGTGATTGTGCTGCTTTTGCCGAGGTGCGCAGGCTGGATGTTGGTGAAAATGCCGACGTCCGGGCGGGCAATGGCCGCGCTCTGTCTCATTTTGCCCACGGCAACTTCCAGGACGACATGAGGGGTGTCCCACTTGATTGACGCAAGATTCCAGCTCACACCTTGGGGAAGGTTTGCGTTGAACGCGCTCGCCGCTGTCGGACCGTAAGCATTGAGGGCGTCAGCCAGCATGGCCACGAGCGTGGTCTTGCCAGCGCTTCCGGTCACCGCCAGGACAGTGCCGCTCATCTGGCTGCGTGCATAGGCTCCCATCGCAAGAATTGCCGTGGCCGTATCTGCGACATGCAGGACCGGCAAATCGGCAAGTTGAGCCTGCACATCAGAATGGCTCGAGATAACACCCGCCGGGCGCGGCTGCATCTGTCGAATGACAGGAACAGGGATCCCCCGGCTTACCTCACCGGTTCGGGCAACCACGACGTTTCCAGGCTGCATGGCAGGCGCGTAAATGCAAAGGCCGCTCGCCGTCCACCCCAATGGCGGCTGCTTGAGCCACGTCCCCTGCGTGGCCGCCTCGATCAGGGAGGCGTTCCATTCCCGCCCCGGCGTAGAGGATACTGAAGCCTGCTGCGCGTTCAGATAGTTCAGATAGTTCAGATACGCGACGAACCCGGACAGATAGTGCTCGACATCGTCAATGCGGACCCGGAAGGCATGGTGGCGAATGAAGAAGCTGCCGGTGATCCTGCCCGGATTGGCAAAGTACATGGCAAGTTCCGGCCAGAAATGGCCATCTAACAGGCGCTGCGCCCGCGCATGCAGTGCATGGAAGAACTTATCCAGATCGACCTCGGCAAGCAGGTGCTCCAGGCCGGGCTGCTGCTGCATGCGGCTAATCATCTGCTCGGCAGCCGTCATCAATTCAAGCAGGGTTGGAAACGTCGTCACCCTTTCAGCCACGAAATCAAGATAGGTGGCGAAGTTCTGGATTCCAAATTTGTAATACGCTTCCAGTGGCCTGTGACGGGTCAGTTCGTTCACACAATAGCTGAGCCAGTGGTCATGCGCCTTCCAGTGTTTTGCCTCGATGAAATGGCCGAACGCCTTTTCTACTGCTGCGAGCCACCTCGCATCGCCAGTCAGACCATAGAGGCGCATCAGGCCGAAGGCCGCTTCGCCATCGTAATAGATGATCCGGAATGCCTGCTTAACCGACAGATCCGGATAGTTCAGCACATGGCTGAATTTGCCGGTGTCCGCATCCTGCATGAAGAGGATGCCTGTTGCGAGCTGTTCTAGCAGAGTCAGATATTCGTCTGAGCCGGTCAGCTGGCTGTATTTGACCAGCGCCAGAAGGCACACGCCGTTGCCACCCAGTTTGACTTCGCCCTGCCGGTCAACCAGAAACGCCGCGCGGGCACCGGACGGCAATTCCGCCGGCATGATGAGTTCATTGACGAGATAATGCAGCGCTGCGTCGATTGCTGTCTTGAGGTCGTTGTCCTGGGTCACTTCCCAGGCTTCGAGCATCGCATAGACCGAACTTGCATGACGCAGGGTGTTGTAAGTGCCGATTTCGCGATCGAAACAGGGATGCCAGCCATAATGAAAGCGCCCGCCAGGCTGTACCTGGCCGGCCAGATAACGGCTGCCGGATGCGACGAGCGCCCTGACGTCTGCCGGCCGGAGATGTTCGATGATGCGGCGGCCCGCGTTCAGACCCGTCCCGTGCAGAAGGTGTACCTCCGGCGCTTGCAGGCTTGCGAACGCCCCACGGGTCGAGAACACATTAACGTTTTGCTGATCCTCGAAATTCACGCTGGCAAGCTGGTGCCGAATGGCGGCATACCGTTCGAAGTTCTTTGTGTTCACAACCGCATGCGTCTGTGCCGGGCCGCCATACAGCATGGCATTGCCATTCAGTTCGGTCTCCAGAAAGGCATGCCTGAAATTACTGTCCAGCGACAGGCCGCAACGAAAATAACTGCGCCGGGTCTGTTCGAGGCGGCCCCGCAGTGCCTCCCACGTCATGCCTTCAACGCTGGTAACCCAGTCCACCCGAAGCCACTGGACGACCAGTCCGGCCGCGCCGGCAGCCTGCGTCACCTGCTCCATGCCTGCGTCCCAGGCCTCGGCAAATGTCGCCGCCGTTGCGGTCACGACGTCGGCCCGCCGCTGCCCGTCGCTCCATGAAAAGAACAGGACAAAGGGCGGCCAGGACGCCGCAAGGGGATTGACCTGCGGTTCAACGACGGAGCGCAATCGCGCGAACAATGCGGCGAAGCCTGTGGGGTTGGGATGCGCGTGCTCAGACGGGGTAGATGTCATGTGGTTTTACCCTTGGGTAGAGGCAGCCAGCACGTCTGCGGCCAGATACCTGGCGACGATGTCTCGTCTGGCCGCAGCCATTAAAATCTTACCGAACACGATTCGCCCTTCAGTATATACATTTGTTGTTCGAGATTTTTGCAGGGGCACGATCCGCGTGGATCGAAAGACTCATGCTCTGCACTCCGGCAAATTCTCCAGCCGCCAGGATCTGCATTTCAGCATCGCGAACCCTGAATCAACCGCAATTAATCCGTTGCAGCCCGAAGATCTGACTGCACCTGACAGTGCCCTTCATTTTGAAGATTCGTGTCTATCGGCGTTGTTCCGGTAGCCGCGAGCGCTCGCTGCCACTGCCTGATGAACTCACGTTTGCTCGATCGGGACGCAAACACGAACTCGTTGAGCTTCCCGTTAAAAAATACCTGATCCCTGTCGCGCAACTCTGCATAGGCGAGCAGCACATTGATTGCAGGAATCTCTGTTTGTCTGGTCATCGCGACACTCCCGTTCTCGGAAGGCCCTCACCGTTTGCCCGGGCATGCGGTAAAGGCCGGTAGGTACGCGACCTTCCCGATTCAGGAAGATCGCGCCTCAGGGCTCAACATCAGGGCTCAGCATCCCCCCATGCCTTTATCGGGCCGGGCCCGACAGACTCAGTTGCACCACCACCCGGCGGTTGGGCTCATTGCAGGCAATCTTCTGCTGCATCGTGCCGCTGCAGTCGGCGACCACCGGATCGGAATTGCCCGCACTTTCCGCGGTGATCTTCTGCGCTGGAATACCCTGCTCGATCAGCATCCGGCGAACCGTCATCGCACGCTGCTCGCCAAGCTTCTGCGCCGCTGCGTCCGAGCCGATCAGGTCCGCGTGGCCGATCACCGTCACGGCTTGCAGCGAGGTGTTTTCCGCGCGAATCTGCTCAGCCAGATGTGCAATTGCCGCATGGCCTTTGACAGTCATGTCGCGATTGCCAGACTTGCCGAAGGCGAACAGCGTGTCGCCCTTGAGCGTGTATTCTTTCGCCGCGACAGGCTGCGCCACCGGGGCTGACGTCACCGGGATCGACGCAGGGTCACACGCCTCCACTGCCGATGCGCGGGAAAGCACGTGCATCTGGGCGCGCATGCCTTGCAACTGGGCTTCGGCTTCGTTGCGCGGCACCATGATCGGTGCGTCATTGCTGCCAGCCGGCCCGACCTTCACGAAGTAGGTCATGCCGCCCTTCAGTTCTGCGCTGGATCGCCCGGTGGTCTTGCCTTTGTACAGCGGTGCGTCCTGAATGTAGGCGCCCAGCATGTGTTGGCCCGGCTTGACGCAGAAGATGTTGTAGCCATTGGGCAGCAACGCGGTCTGCAGTTCGCCATCAACGTAGACGTCGGCAGCGGCCGACCGGCCCGCACCCGCGGATGCATCACGGTAGTAGACGATCTGCGCCTGCTGGGGGCCGACCTGGCCAACCGGCGCGTAGGTCTGGCCGAATACCTTGCCGGGCTGCGTACCGGCACGGGCCGTCGGCGCCGTGCCGGGTGCGGCTGCCTGGGTGACCGGCGGCTGCGGGTTAGAGAAAGTCTGTTGTGCGATGGCGGGCAAGGTACCCGCCGTCACGAGCAATGCGCCTGCGAGCGCACACTTCAAGGTTTGATTGAAAGTCATGTTAGTTCACCAAAGTGGTACCCCGAACCGCACGGTGCGGTTCAGGGTACGTGGTCAAATGATTGGTCAATTCCTGGGTCCGCGACGCAGGTCATGCGTCGCGGACCCTCCGGAGGTCAGTGGTTGTTCAGCACCGTCTCGACACCGTGCTGCACCAGCAGTTCGGCGTTCAGACCCGAATGGTAGAAGACGTCATACTCGATGCCACCCACAGTCGTGTTGCCAGACTGTTGCGTCCAGTCGCCGATGTCGCCTCCGTCCGGCAGCAGATCGGACAGTTCGACCTTGTCGCCCGCATCGCCCTTGACCATCACTTGCGTGCGGCCGTCAGCAATGAACAGGTCCTTGCCGCCCAGGTCAAGTACATCGCCCAGCGCAAGCCTGAGCGTGTTGTTGCCCGTGCCGGTAATGTCGAACACTTCGATCGACGACAGCTTGTCGTGCAGGGGGGTCAGGTCCAGGGTTTGGTCTGCGCCTGTCAGCTTCAGCGTATCGGTACCACCGTTGCCCTCGATGTGCGAAGCAGCCCTGTCGAGTATATCCACGTTGTCCACTTCAAAGAGGTTGTCCTCATTGGTGCCGTAATAGCCTCCTTCAGACACGACATGCTGCAGTTCCGTGTCGACGGGGGTGTCCACACCACCGATAGACTTGTAGGAGAAGTCTGTAAGCCAAACGCCGTTTATTTCATTGACGAAAACCAGCTTGACCGAGGCGATAGGCTCGCCGCCTGACGGCACTGTAAAGTTATAGATTCTGTCAGCACTAGTATTCGCAAAATTGATTCTTCCAATTTCGTGTCCTGCCGCATCAAGATAGACTGCATAGGAGGCGCTGCTGTTACAAGAGACCAGGTTATATGACACTGAGCTTGCAGGACTATCTAGCGTGATAACTGCGTTATAGCTCGTTGTGTGATTCAGACCATCACCACCCCAAGTCCCAAGTGCAAGCCCTCTATCACCCAGGTAGTCAAAGTAACCGTCGAGCGAAGTCTTGGACGCCACCATTGTAAAACCGTTGAACTGTGTGAGCGACGTGGATGTTTCAAAGTCCTCCAGAATTGTCACGGGCGGCGTGCTAGCCGCCGTATAACCAGAAACATTGCCAGCCGGATCAACAATCGCAGCACCACACGCTCCATCTGCATTGCCGACGTCGATGTTCACCTTCCCTGCAGCAATATCGGCGGCGGTCAGGCGATAGTCGAATCGATAGTCGCCCACGGCAACGTTGACGAGATCACCCTCTGCGACACTCTTCGGCAAATCCACGGTGACGACACTGCCAGTATGGTTGACCGAAAGCGGCGCGGCCGGGGCGATCGTATCGAGCACTACCTGTTGCGACACCGCATCGCCGCAGTTGCCTGCCTCATCGACCACGCGCGTCTGGATCGTCCAGTCGGCGTCATGCACCGTATTGTCCTGGAACTCCCAGTTGCCATTGTCTTCGACCAGCGCGTCCTGCCAGGTCCTTCCGCCGTCCACTGAGACCTGAACCGTCTCGCCAGGCGCGAGTGGCCCAGTCAACGAACCCGTAATCAAACGGCCCGCCGAACCATCATTGGTCAAGAAGTCGCCGTGGGACGAGCCGCTGTCCTTGCCCATTGACGTGATGATCGCCTGAGCATCCGGCGGCGTCGTATCCACGATTACCGTCCACGGATCCGACGGCTCACTTTCGTTGCCCGCAGGATCGCGCTCCACCACCGTGAACTGATGCTCGCCCTCTTCCAGCGGCGTCTCAGGCGTGAAGCTCCAGTTGCCCTCCTCGTCCACCGTCGTCTCGCCAATCGGCGTGCCGTTGTCGATCACGATGATCGTGTCGCCCGGTTCACCCTCGCCCACCAGCGTCGGCGTCGTGTCGTCCGTGCTCTCACCATTGCCCACCGGACCCTGGATCGGACCTTCGTCGTCAATGACTTCGTCAATCGACGGCTTGCCCGGCGGCGTCGTATCCACGATCACCGTCCACGGGTCCGACGGCTCACTTTCGTTGCCCGCAGGATCGCGCTCCACCACCGTGAACTGATGCTCGCCCTCTTCCAGCGGCGTCTCAGGCGTAAAGCTCCAGTTGCCCTCCTCGTCGACCGTCGTCTCGCCAATCGGCGTGCCGTTGTCGATCACGATGATCGTGTCGCCCGGTTCACCCTCGCCCACCAGCGTCGGCGTCGTGTCGTCCGTGCTCTCACCATTGCCCACCGGACCCTGGATCGGACCTTCGTCGTCAATGACTTCGTCAATCGACGGCTTGCCCGGCGGCGTCGTATCCACGATCACCGTCCACGGGTCCGACGGCTCACTTTCGTTGCCCGCAGGATCGCGCTCCACCACCGTGAACTGATGCTCGCCCTCTTCCAGCGGCGTCTCAGGCGT
>NZ_VZQP01000087.1:0-21316 GCF_014397655.1 Paraburkholderia sp. UCT31 | reverse complement strand
CGAGCTCGGCCAAATCGGCATTCTTCATTCGCGCGTTACGTTGCAGCGCTCGCACGATGGCGCGGTCCTGCTTAGTGAGTGTCAAACTCGTGTCGTTCATGCTCTGTGGACAGGATTCGTGAAACTATCGGATGAGCGGAACAATCATCCGCACCCGAGCATTGTTACATTAATTTCAGGAAGCCTCTTCAGAACGCACCGGGCTACAATTTCTACACGCTTTCTTGTTGACCTTCCGGTTAGTAACGTCGCAACGGTTGAACCGGCTCTATCGCCCACGAGGCGGATAGGGAAGCGTTGTCGACCCCAAAAGGGTCGAGCCGCGAGAAACGTGCAGTTGAAGGCACGGTCGCCATATCAGGTTCTTGAAAGCGTTATCTCCACAAAGGTGAAGTATGTCTTCCAGTCCAATCGAATCACTCGACACAGTCGCAGAGCGCCGCGGTGCGAGCGTGCTCCTTGAAACGTTGAGCAGTGTCGGGTGCGAATACGTTTTCGGTAATCCCGGCACGACCGAATTACCGCTGATCGATGCCCTGCTTGACGCTCCCCAGCTTAAATATGTCTGGGCCCTCCAGGAGGCAAGCGTTGTCGCGATGGCCGACGGTTACGCGCAAGCTGCCGGCAAAGCGGGCTTCATCAACCTGCACACTGCCGGCGGCCTCGGGCATGGCATGGGCAATCTGTTGAATGCAAGTGTTTCGTGCACGCCTCTGGTGGTTACCGCGGGTCAGCAGGATAGACGACACAACCTCACGGATCCTCTGTTGCTGGGCGATCTGGTGAGCATTGCACGGCCCGCCGTAAAGTGGGCTCAAGAAGTGAGTAGCGCTGATCAGTTGCCGGTTTTGGTGCGGCGCGCCTTTCAAGACGCGATCGCCGCGCCTTCGGGACCCGTCTTTCTATCGTTGCCTATGGACGTGATGGAAGAAATGAGCACGGTCCCGGTTGGTTCGCCGTCAACGATCGACCGACGCTCGGTAGCTGGCTCTCTTGACGCACTGGCTGACCATCTGGCGGGCCTCCGACCGACTCGCCTCGCCATCATCGCCGGCGACGAAATTCATTCGAGTGATGCAGCGGATGAGACGCTTGAGCTCGCGGAAACCTTGGCCGCCCCGGTGTTCGGATCATCCTGGCCGGCCCGCATTCCCTTTGCGACTTCCAGCCCCCTTTGGGGCGGCAACCTTCCAACGAAGGCAACAGAAATCGCTGAAAAACTGTCGAAATTCGACGCCATCTTCGCGCTGGGTGGGAAATCGTTGATCACGATTCTCTATTCGCACGGCTCGGCCGTGCCGGCGGGTTGCGACGTCTTCCAGATGTCAGCCGACGTCAGAGACCTTGGTCGGACCTACTTCACCAGGCTCTCTGTGGTCGGCGACATCAAAGCATCCCTCCAGCAATTACTACCCTTGCTCAGACAACGCGTGGCGAAGAACGCCGCTGCCTACGCCGAAGCAAGAGGGAAGGCCGCGGCCGAGCAAGTGAAACGCCAGGCCAAGCTCAACGAACTCGCCGCGTCGCAGTTCGATGCGCCGGTTGTGACACCGCTGGTTGCCGCTCAGCAGGCGATGCGCGCCATCGGCGATAAAACACCGATCGTTGACGAGGCGATTGTTACCTCGTCGGCGGTTCGCAGCTTCCTCAACAGCTCGTCGGCACGCCAATACTCGTTCCTGCGGGGGGGCGGTCTGGGTTGGGGCATGCCGGCCGCCGTCGGCTGTTCTCTGGGGCTGGGACGGCAGCCTGTCGTGTGTCTTGTCGGCGATGGCGCCGCACTATACTCGCCGCAGGCACTATGGACGGCCGCCTACGAAAAGCTGCCCGTGACATTCATCGTCATGAATAACCGCGAGTACAACGTCCTGAAGAACTTCATGCGTTCACAGAAACACTATACGTCGGCAAAGACCAACCGGTTTGTCGCGATGGAGATCGATAACCCGCCCATCGACTATCTCGCACTGGCGACTTCAATGGGCGTCCCGGCTCGACGAGTCGAGCGGGCCGGCGACATCGCCCAGGCGATCGAAGCAGGGATCGTGTCGGGAGCCACTAACCTGATCGAAGTGGTGATCGGCTCCGCATGACGTTGGAGGACGGCAGCGCGTCAACAATGCAGCACGCGCTGCCGCCGGATAAGGTTCGAATCCCGCAATCGCATTGAACGTCCGCTCCGACTAAAGGCGACGTTGGGAGGCTGCACACCGCCGGCGGACGACAGGCGGTCCGTTAAGCTACAACGGTCATCCACGCCTTCGTTTCCGCCCACATTCAAGTCTGGCGTACCTGACGCCCGACGCGTTCAAGCAGCAGTATTGTTCAACTGAAGCAACCGATGAGCGGCGCCGGAACTCGCATGGCGAGCGGTATCATTTCTACTCAGTCGCTCCCCTTGTAAAATCGACGCGACGCCCCCGTCTGTCCAGTGAACACCGTGAGACCCTCTTGGGACTGTGTCTATGAACGCAGCATCGCCCCTTCCCTATGTCGAGAATAATCGGTTTCTACAGGGTGTAGACGTAGCACTCGTCAGAGAACTGCGCGAGCGTGGTCGAACTATATCGGTCAAAAAGGCCTCGACCGTATACCGGCTAGCCGAGGCAAACAATGGACTTTACCTCGTAGTGTCTGGCTCGGTGCGGCTGGCGATCCCTAATCAGAGCGGGCGAGAACTCGTCCTGTTGCATGTCAACGAAGGAGAGTGGTTCGGTGAGCTGGCTTGCACGGATATGTTGAAACGAGCGCAAAACGCCATTGCTGTGGTCGACTCCGTGTTATGGCATTTGCCGGCTCCGGCTATCGAACAGTTAACCGCGCGGCACCCGATATTCTGGAAGTTTATCGCGCAGATCCAAAGCGATCATCTGCGCCGGTTCATCTCATACCTCGGGTGCCTGTCTGAACCCACCATATGTCGGACAATTCATTTGCTCGTATGTAACGCACAAGACAGCTCGCGAGGAAAAGTCGTACGGCTGCCCCAGGAGGAGATGGCGATGGTCCTGGGGGTAACGCGGCAGACCGCTAGTCGATGTCTTCAGGAGCTGGAGAGAGGAAACATGATCAAGCGGGGGTATAAGGAGATATGGATTCTTTCATTGGAAAGCCTCCAGAAAAAATATCAGGAAGCTTCCGAAGCTGGATAATATTAACCGTGTCAGGCCGCTTGCGGTTTCCTGCTTTCGGCTCGGCATACCGCGCCGTGCCCGTTGAACCGCCGGCATGAATCAGAGAATCGAGAGCGGAGCGCACGCGATGGGATCGGCACTCCCGTTCCCAAAAGACTTCCGGCTCGACGAGGCCCGCTCAGCTGGGGTGCAGGAGTTCTTGCGCCACAGCTCCGTCGAAAGGCAATGGTGGCGGGGCTGTAGCGAAATGCTCCGTTTGTAACATTTTTGACGGATCGGGAGGAAACGACTCGATAGACTGGGATCTCCTATTTCAACCCATTGAGGGAAAAAATGAATGATCCGAAAGTCGTCGTGCGAAGCCTTGTGTCCGAACAGGAGTGGCAAACCCGCGTGGACCTTGCCGCGCTGTATCGGGCCGTCGCCCATTATCGTTGGGACGATCTAATTTTTACCCATTTATCAGCCAAAATCCCGGGATCGGATGACTTTCTCATCAATCCCTTTGGTCTTATGTTCGATGAAATTACCGCGAGCAGCCTGGTAAAGGTCAATATCGAGGGTGACGTCTTGCTCGACAGTGGTTACGGAGCGAACAAGGCGGGCTTCAACATTCATTCGGCAGTACACTCGGGTCGCTCAGACGTCGGTTGTGTAATGCACTTGCATACCAATTGCGGATCGGCCGTGAGCGCGCTGAAGGATGGCTTGTTGCCGCTCGATCAAACGGCCGAAATTATTTTCAACGACGTCGCCTACCATGAGTATGAAGGGGCGTCGCTAAATGCAGAAGAGCGCGTTCGCCTTCAGGCCGATCTTGGCGAGAAGAACACCATGATTTTGCGCAACCACGGCACACTAAGCGTCGGTCGCACCATTGCGGAAGCGTTTCTTCGGATGTACTTCCTTGAGCGTGCATGCGAGCATCAGGTCAATGCACTGTCGATGGGTCGGGAGATCCAGCTGCCGTCACGCGATACGCTTTCGTTCAACGCAACCCTGGATCATCGATTCTTCCGAGAGGTGAGCCAGGAGCTGTTGTGGCCGGCGCTTCGCCGGAAGCTGGACCGCATGGACCCAGGTTACGCTTGTTGATAGGCATGGGACCGCTACGGTCGGCGTACGGGCGGTCCGCCCGTCGGTCGCCAGCGGCGACCGACTTAATGGGGAGTCACCAGTTGAACCCCGTTTTTCGGTTCGGACCGCTTGGGGATGACCGGGTCGAGGTCTTGCTGGAGGACGGCGAGCTTGCCTTGTACCGCGTACGGCGCGAACATGCCGACGGCAATGAGGCCGCAGTGCTGGGCGTCCGGCCCACCGACGCGCACCCGAAGCCCGCCATTCTCGATCGCCTCGCCCACGAATATAGCTTGAAGGACGAGCTGGACAGCGCGTGGGCAGTGCGGCCGCTGGAGCTCGTGCGCGCAGGCGGTCGGCCCCTGCTCCTGCTCGAGGATCCAGGCGGCGAGCCACTCGAGCGATTGCTCGGCGCACCGATGGAGGCGGAACGTTTCCTGCGCCTCGCGGTCGGCATCGCCTCGGCCTTGGGCAGGGTCCATCGGCGCGGCCTCATTCACAAGGACATCAAGCCGGCCAATATTCTGGTGAACCGCGCGAACACGGAGGCAAGGCTCACCGGTTTCGGCATCGCCTCACGCCTGCCTCGCGAGCGGCAGGTGCCTGAGCCGCCCGAGACCATCGCCGGTACCCTCGCCTACATGGCCCCCGAGCAGACCGGGCGCATGAACCGTTCGGTCGACGCCCGTAGCGATCTCTACGCGCTCGGCGCTACGTTCTACCAGATGCTCACGGGCGTTCTGCCCTTCACGGCGGACGGCGCGCTGGAGTGGGTGCACTGCCATATCGCGCGAAAGCCGGTGCCGCCCTGTGAGCGGTTGGATACCGTGCCAGCGCCACTGTCCCAAATCGTCATGAAGCTGCTCGCCAAGACGGCCGAGGAGCGTTACCAGAGCGCGGGCGGCGTCGAACACGATCTGCGGCGCTGCCTGCATCAATGGGAAACGCTGGGCCGGATCGCCCCATTTCCGCTCGGCGAACGCGACATCCCGGACCGGCTGCTGATCCCCGAGAAGCTGTACGGGCGAGAGCGCGAGGTCGAGACTTTGCTCGCGGCCTTCGAGCGCATCGTCCATGGCGGAGCGCCCGAACTGGTGCTGGTGTCCGGCTACTCCGGCATCGGCAAGTCCGCGGTCGTCCGTGAGCTGCACAAGGTGCTCGTGCCGCCGCGCGGGCTCTTCGCCGCGGGCAAGTTCGATCAATACAGGCGTGACATCCCGTATTCGAGCCTGGCGCAGGCTTTTCGCAGCCTGGTCCGACCGCTGCTGAGCAAAAGCGAGGCCGAGCTGAGCGGTTGGCGCGCCGCTCTGCTCGAGGCGCTAGGCCCGAACGGGCAACTGATGGTCGATCTGGTCCCCGAGCTCGAACTCATCATCGGGGAGCCGCCGCGGGTGCCGCCGCTCGAACCCAAGCAAGCGCAAGGCCGTTTCCAGCTGGTCTTCCGCCGCTTTCTCGGCGTTTTCGCCCGGCCGGAACATCCGCTGGCGCTCTTCCTCGACGATCTGCAATGGGTCGACGCGGCGACGCTCGATCTCCTCGAGGACCTGTTGACCCGGCCGGATGTGCAGTACCTGATGCTGATCGGTGCCTATCGCGACAACGAAGTCACGGTCGCGCATCCGCTGCGGCGCAAGCTCGCCGCCATCCAGACCGCCGGCGGAAGGGTCACGCAAATTACACTGGCGCCGCTCGCCCGTGAGCATCTTTCGCAGTTGGTGGCGGACGCTCTACGCTGCGAACCCGCGCGCGCGGCGCCGCTCGCTCAACTGCTGCACGAGAAGACCGGCGGCAATCCTTTTTTCGCGATTCAGTTCGTGGCTTCGCTTGCCGACGAGGGCATGCTCACTTTCGACCATGAGGCCGCGCGCTGGTCCTGGGATCTCGACCGTATACGCGCCAAGGGCTACACCGATAACGTAGCGGACCTGATGGTAGGGAAGCTCGATCGCCTGCCGGCAGAAACGAAAATGGCCTTGCAGCAACTGGCGTGTCTTGGCAACGTGGCCGAGCTCGCGACACTATCGGTCGTCGTCGAAATGTCCGAGGAGCAGGTCCACGCGGCATTGTGGCCGGCTGTCCGTCAGGAATACCTCGAGCGCCGCTCGGGCGCATACCGGTTCATTCACGATCGCGTTCAGGAGGCCGCCTATTCGTTGACTCCGCGTGAACGGCGCGGCGCGGCGCACCTGCGCATCGGCAGGCTGCTCGCGGCTCACACGCCGCCGGACAAGCGTGAGGAGGCGGTCTTCGGCATCGTCAATCAACTCAACTGCGGCTCCGCATCCATCAGTTCACCCGAGGAGCGCGAAGCGCTCGCCGAACTGAATCTGCTGGCAGGTAAGCGCGCCAAGGCTTCCACAGCCTACGCCTCGGCACTCAGCTATCTCAATGCCGGTGCAGCGCTGCTCGTGGAGGCTGACTGGGAGCGCCGTCATGAGCTGACCTTCGGTATTCAGCTGCTCCTCGCCGAATGCGAGTTTCTGACGGGCGCCTTGGCGGCTGCGGACGAACGGTTGAACGAGCTTTCACGCCGCGCGGCAACTTTGCTCGAACGCGCGAATGTGACCTGCCTGCGCCTCGACCTGTACGTGACGCTCGACCAGGCCAGCCGCGCCATTGCGGTCGCGCTCGACTACCTCGGGCATCTGGGGATCGACTGGTCGCCGCATCCCACCGAAGAGATAGCGCGAGAGGAATACGATCGAATCTGGTCCCAGCTCGGCAATCGCACGATCGACGAACTCATTGAGTTGCCGCTGATGACCGACCCGGAATCGCTGGCAACAATGGACGTCTTGACCAAAACCGTGCCCGCGGCATTGTACACGGACGCCAACCTGTGGTTACTGGTCATCTCCAGGGCAGTCAACCTGAGCCTCGAGCGCGGCAATTGCGACGGATCGGCCTCCGCCTACGTCCGGCTTGGCATGATGGCCGGAGCGCGTTTTGGCCACTACAAGGTCGGATTTCAATTCGGGCAGCTGGGTTACGACCTTGTCGAACGACGCGGGCTAATGCGTTTCCAGGCCAGAACCTATATGCATTTTGGGAATGTCATTTTGCCCCTGGCCAGACACGTCCGGGTTGGCCGGGAACTGTTGCGCCGCGGCTTCGAGGCTGCAAAGAAGACCGGCGACCTCATTTTTGAGTCCTACTGCTACAACCATATGACTGCCAATATGCTCGCCGCGGGAGACCGGCTCGCCGACGTGCAGCAGGAAGCCCAAGCCAGCCTGACGTTCGCGCAAAAAGCACATTTCGGATTTTCCGTCGATGTCAGCGCCACCCAGCTTGGGCTGGTACGAACGCTGCGAGGCCTGACGCCGACCTTCGGCCGTTTTGACGACGAACAGTTTGATGAGAGTCAGATCGAGCGCCACTTCCTGGAGACTCCAGATCTGGCAGTGGCCCAGTGCTGGTACTGGATTCGCAAATTGCAGGCGCGCTTCTTTGCAGGCGACTACGCGGCGGCCCTGGATGCCTCGTTGAGGGCACAACGTCTTTTGTGGACATCGGCATCTTATCTGGAAGAAGCGGAATATCATTTCTTCAGCGCGCTGTCGTTGGGCGCCTGCTGCGACACCGTTTCCGGCCACGAGCGGCAGGCGTACCTCGAAGCAATCGCCGCTCACAAAAGACAGCTTCAATTGCGAGCGGAGACTTGTCCCGAAAACTTCGAGAATCGCGCTGCGCTGGTCGGTGCCGAAATTGCGCGTATAGAAGGCCACGATGCCGAGGCGATGCGCCTTTACGAGCAGGCCATCCGCTCGGCGCACGACAACGGTTTCGTTCACCATGAGGCGCTCGCCAATGAACTCGCCGCGCGCTTCTATCTGGCGCGCGGGTGCGAAAAGGCTGCCCGTGTGTATATGCAGGACGCCCGCTACGGCTATCTCCGTTGGGGAGCGGATGGCAAGGTGCGGCAACTCGACCAGACGTACCCGGTCATCAACCGGGAACAGCCCACAACTGGCGCGGTCGGGACGATCGGGGCGCCGGTCGAGCAACTGGACCTCGCCATCGTGCTCAAGGTCTCGCAGGCAGTCTCGGGCGAAATCGTGCTGGACAAGCTGCTCGACACGCTCATGCGCACTGCGATCGAGCAGGCGGGCGGCGAGCGCGGGCTGCTGGTCCTCACGCGCGGGGGCGAACCGCGCATCCAGGCGGCAGCTGCAGTCGAGGGCGACTCGCTCGTCGTGCAGGTGCGCGACGAGCGCGTCACAACGGCGATGCTGCCCGAATCCGTGCTGCACTATGTCATGCGCACCAGGGAAAGCGTCACGCTTGATGACGCGGTGAATCAAGACCCGTTCGGCGCCGATCCGTATATTTGCCAACAACAGGTCCGCTCAGTCCTCTGCCTGCCGCTGATCAACCAGGGTGAACCCATCGGCGCGCTCTATCTCGAGAACAATCTGACGCCGGGCGCGTTCGCGCCGGCCCGCATCGCGGTGTTGAAGCTCCTGGCGTCGCAGGCCGCGATGACGCTCGAGAACGCCCGCTTGTACCGAGGCCTGGCGGAGCGCGAGGCGAAGATCCGGCGGCTCGTCGACGCCAACATCATCGGGATCTTCATGTGGCGGCTTGAAGGCGAAACGCCTGAAGCCGCCGACGCAGTCCTCTATGAAGTTAACGACGCGTTTCTCAGGATAGTGGGATACGACCGCGACGACTTCCTGTCCGGCCGCGTACGACGTTCGAACCTCACGCCGCCGGAATGGCGCGCGCGCACGGCACAGGCGCACGACGAGCTGATGAGGACCGGAACGTTCCAACCTTACGAGAAGGAGTATCTGCGCAAGGACGGCACCCGCGTACCCGTGCTGGTGGGCACGGCAGCCATCGAGGGCGGGAGGCAAGGCGTTGCGTTCGTCCTCGATCTGACCGGGCGCAAACGGGTGGAGGCCGAGATGCACGAGGTCGAGCGCCGCTACCGGGAGGCGCAGACGGCGCTCGAGCACGCGACCCGCGTAGCGACCATGGGGCAACTGGTCGCGTCAATCACGCACGAAATCAAGCAGCCGATTGCCGCGAATGCCATGAGCGCGCAGGCGGGGCTGCGCTGGCTCAGCGCTCAGCCGCCGGATTGGGAGCACGCCCGGCGGGCGTTTGATCAGATCGTCGAAGGCGCGAAGCGCGCAAGCGAGGTCGCCAACTGGATTCGCGGCCTCGTCAAGAACGCTCCGCCGAGTAAGCAACGGTTGCAGATCGGCGAGGCGATTGCCGAGGTCATTGCCCTGACTCGAGCCGAGGCCGAAAAGAACAGCGTGTCGCTGCGAACGCAGCTGGCCGACAACTTGCCGCTGGTGGAAGGGGACCGCATCCAGCTCCAGCAGGTGACGCTGAACCTGGTGCTCAACGCCATCGAAGCGATGAGCGCGATTGACGACGGGGCACGAGAATTAACCATCAGCAGCGGCACGGACGACTCGGGTGACGTCCTCATTTCCGTGTGCGATTCGGGGCCGGGCGTGGCGGCCGAGGACGCCGAGCGCGTCTTCGAGCCGTTCTATACGACGAAGGCTAGCGGAATGGGCATGGGGCTGTCGATCTGCCGATCCATTATGGAAGCGCATGGGGGGCGGCTGTGGGTCACCGCGAACGTGCCCTGTGGCGCCGCATTCCAGTTTACCGTGCCCGTCCTTGCTCTCACCGGCAGCGCATCCGCTGGCGCAATCAAATCAGGCTAACAATGATCCTCGCCATCACCCCCCCGGCGTCACACTAGATGTCGCCTCTGAATTTTCTTAATTTCAAGAGATCAGAGGTGCAAGTTGAAGGTGAAACAAACGTATTCTGTCGAGTTCAAAGAGCAGGCGCTGTTGAAGGTCTTATTCCATTTATAATTCATTAATGCAATAATAAGCACACCTTTCTCGAGAAGGATGTGCGATGGCTCGTCAAGCAAGCGGCAGTGAAGTGCTCGAACGAGCGAAGCGGCTTGTCGTCGAGGCCAAGACGATGGATGAGTTGCGGCAGGCACAAGCGGTACTGCTGCCACTGGAATTCGGACTGACCCTCGCGCAGACGGCGCGAGCGATTGGTGTGTCGGTGGGCTGGACCTGTCAGTTGCGCCGACGCTTCGTCCTGGCTGGCGGGATGCCTGATGCCGACCGCGCCAGGCCGGGTGGTCGCCGCCGGGAGAATATGACGAGGGAAGAAGAGGTGGCCTTTCTTGCGCCCTTCTTCGAGAAGGCCAGGATGGGAGGCATCCTCGTGGTCGGCGAGATCAAGCATGCGCTGGACAAACGGCTGGGGCGCAAAGTTGCTCTCGCTTCGGCCTACAACCTCCTACACCGCCATGGCTGGCGCAAGCTGGCGCCCGACAAGCGACACCCCCAGGCCGATGTGGCCGCCCAGGAAGCCTGGAAAAAAAACTCCCCGACGTCCTCCTCGAAATCGATCGAGCGTGGCCGGGCCAAGGGCCGATCCGCTTGATGTTTCAGGACGAAGCGCGCTTCGGTCGCATCTCCGACACGCGGCGTTGCTGGTGTCCCAAACCGGCCCGCCCGCTGTGTCAGGCGATGGTGACACAGGAGTACACCTACGCGTATGCGGCCGTCTCAGTGGCCGATGGCGTGCTCGACTCGCTGATCCTGCCACACGTCAACGGCGCCTGCATGCAGATGTTTCTCGATGAGGTCTGCGCTCGTCATCCCGACGATCGAATCGTGATGGTCCTCGACGGCGCCGGATGGCATCAGAGTGCTTCGCTCAGGCTGAACCACAACCTGCGCACGCTCACGCTGCCGCCGTACTCACCCGAGCTCAATCCCGTCGAACATCTCTGGGACGATCTGCGAGAAAAGTCCTTTCACAACCGCGTCTTCGATAGCCTCGATTCGCTAGAACGCTATCTGTGCGACTCGCTTCGCAACCTCGAACCGGACCATCAACGGGTACGCTCCATCGTCGCATGGCCCTGGATTATTGCTTCACTAATGAATTAGAAATGGAATAACATATACGTAGTCCGTGTTACCAGTCACACTTCTCGTGCATTTAAAGGCCGCACGCTCTTTGACGAGAATGACGAAAGCTCCCTCAGGAAGCATCGAAACGCCTGAGAGTGTCGCTCCGCCCTCGCGAGCGCTACACACCTGATGCATCGGACACAAGCTGGTTTCCGATGTGCATGACGAACATCGGCACCCTTGACAGCGTAGACCACAAATTCGGCAATGTTCTTCGCGTGGTCGCCGATGCGTTCGATGGCCTTCGCTATGAACAGGTAGTCGAGCCCAATCGAAATCATCCGACGGTCTTCCGTCATATACGTCACGAGCTTGCGCACGAATGCACGGAACTCGTTATCGATGGCCTCATCGTCCCGGACGATCTGTGCAGCGGCAACCGCATCCATCCGCGCAAATGCATCCAGCGCTCTGCGCAGGATGTTAAGGGCCATTTCGCCGGAGACCTTGATTTCAGCGATGTTGAGCGCTCTGGCCGCGCCATCCCTGTGGATTCGGCGCATATGCTTTACTAACTTTCGCGCCTCGTCGCCCGCGCGCTCGAGGTTCGTAACGCACTTCGAAGTGGCCACCAGGAATCGCAGGTCACGAGCGGCGGGCTGTCGACGGGCAATGATTTGGCTGACTTCTTCGTCGATTGCGATTTCCATCGCATTGAGGCGACGTTCACCCTCGAGGACGTCGTCCACGAGCGCCGAATCGAATTCGTTCAGAACCGCGAGCGCGTGTGCCGTCTGTGCTTCCACGAGTCCGCCCATTTCGAGCAGCTTCGACGAAAGGAGGTCAAGGTCCGCCTCGAACCTGCTGGAAAGGTGCTTTTCCGACATGTTCGTTTCTCCAAAAAAACGCCAGTGACGTAATTGTCGTTGCCTGTCGTGTCCGCTTCACGAAAATGCGTTCGCTCGTCCCGGCCCCAGCGCCTCGTTGCGGTCAAGTTCCACGTCGTCACGACAGGATAAAAACCGTATATACCGTTTTTGTCGTACGCTTCGCATTGGAAGCAGGCAACAACAAACGTTGCGTATCCAAGGCGCTTTATTCTCATCGCACTGCGATGTACCTGTTCACAGACTTCGGAGGTAAGGCAACGGGTAACATGCTGACCTAGGCGGCTTTTCCTTTGTCATCGGCTCTACTGTCGGGGCGAGCCGTTCGTGCGCACGCGGAATGGTAGACAGTGGAAGTACACCTGCATCCAATTACGCTACCCGGGGGCAATCGCAGCGAATTGGCGCCGCTAGCTGCGAAGTCGCATCACCGTTCCGTTGCCCTATTCACGGACGCTATCCATCTCCCGCGACAACAGAGGCACGCCAGAGTCATTCACTCGTTGAAGAGGTCGCGGCACGGCCCGCCATATCGAACGTCGAGTGATGACTCGTCTTTGAAAACGAGTCGCTTTACAACTCCGGAATCTTGGACTCTCTGAACGGCGTCCCGCTTCATGAAGACACCTGGACGTTCATCGGGCAGAATCAGTTGCATCAGCGGACCGTACTTTTGCATGGCGTGGAAGAAGCTCGGTTCCGCAGAGGGCTCCGTCACCCCCAGCCAGTAAACCAGGCCTCCGCCAGGATTTCGGGCGTCGCGTGCGAGAAAGCGCAACGTCTTGCGGGTGGCGAGGCGGGACGAAGGGTCGATATGCGGCACATCATGCATGCGGGTCTCCAGCTGGTTGTCCGTACGTTTTGCGAAATGGGCCGCAATAACGGCCCATTCATCGCGATGAGGGGAGCGTCGGGCTTGTTACAACGGCTTGATGTTGGCAGCCTGCCTGCCCTTCGGCCCCTGCTTCACTTCGAAGCTGACCTTCTGGTTCTCTTGCAATGTTTTGAAGCCGCTGCCCTAAACCTCAGAGAAGTGAGCGAACAGGTCTTCTCCGCCGTCATCCGGCGTGATAAAGCCGAAGCCCTTGGTGTCCTCAGCGCGGCGAATCAGGAGGAAGAGGCTCACCACGCTGACACTGTTTCTGCGCGTCACATCGGTCGTTAATGTGTCGCGACTGGTCCCGTATTGAGCCCTCAATGTGGGCGCCGCGAAGCGGCCTGCATCTCGTCGTCACCTTGGCGAAAACGCAGGCCGGGACTTCCAGCGGCCTGCGCGGACCACGCGTCCAAAGAGGCCTCAGCCCATGTGAAGCCCACCGTTGAGCGAAAAATCAGCACCGGTCGCAAAGCCGGATTCATTGCCGGCAAGCCACGCAACAATTGACGCAATCTCCGACGCCTCCCCAAGACGGCGCACCGGAATGCCCTGAATGATTGCGTCCAACACTGCGGGACGCACAGCACGGACCATATCAGTCCCAATGTATCCGGGAGAGACCGTATTCACCGTAATGCCCTTTGTCGCTACCTCCTGCGCGAGCGACATCGTAAAGCCGTGAATGCCCGCCTTCGCGGTGGCGTAGTTCGTCTGGCCGAACTGTCCTTTCTGACCGTTCACGGATGAGATATTGATGATTCGCCCCCACTCCCTGCTAACCATCCCCTCGATGACCTGCTTGGTGACGTTGAAGAGGCTCGTCAGGTTCGTGTCAATGACATCGTTCCAGTTCTCCCTGGACATCTTGCGAAACGTCCCGTCCCGCGTAATGCCGGCGTTATTTACCAGCACGTCAACCTCACCGACCTCTTTCTTCACCTTCGCGAAAGCGGCCTCTGTCGACTCCCAGACACCAACATTCCCTTCTGATGCGGTGAACGAAAAGCCCAGCGCCTCCTGCTCCTTCAGCCATCTTTCGCGCCGGGGAGAGTTGGGCCCACAACCGGCGACGACCATGAAGCCGTCCTTGAACAGTCGCTGACAGATTTCTGTGCCAATTCCACCCATGCCGCCAGTTACATAAGCGATTCGCTTTGCCATGTTCTTCACTCGGTTGTTGTTGCGGTTAAGGATTGAAACTTGTGGTTCGCGTGCATGCGGCTTACGCTGCTTCGCGCGCGTTTTGCCTTCCGTGAGGTCGTGCTCTTCAGCTTCCGGGCGACGGGCTGCCCCGTGCAAAGCCAGTGAACATCGAGATGGAGGACGGCGGCGAGGCGCGTACAAGCGTTCAGCGGCGGCACGGTGATTCCGCGTCGCTTGCATTTGGATTAACGCGACTTACCCGATAAGAGAAAGCACTAAACCAGTCAAATGCGGGCCAAAAAGAACCATCAAAATTCCTGAAAAGACCATCGTAAGGCTTGCTACAACCCCCTCCTCCGTGCCGCGTTCCCTTGCTCGTGCTGTTCCAAATCCATGCGCCGACACTCCAAACGATGCGCCGTGTGCAACGGTAGAGCGCAGTCGCAATACTGCTAGCACGAAATCTCCGGCAATCATTCCAACAAGACCCGTGATGACGGTGAACAACGAGACCAATTCAACGGACCCTCCCGTAGCCGCCACGACCTCTACAGCGAAGGGCGTGGATACAGACCGTGCCATCAAGCTTAGCGAGACTTCTCTATTGAATTCAAAAAGCTTCGCGAGATAAGCCGCGCTGAAGAGCGCCACCATCAGGCCAACAATCATGCCGAGCGACAACGCCAGCCAGTGTCGCTTGGCGACTTGACGATGATTGTAAATCGGTACCGCAAATGCGACTGTCGCGGGGCCTAGCAACCAGGTGAGCCACCGCGTGTCACCGATGTATTGGCCGTAATGAATGTGAAACGCAAGCAATGGAAGCAGGATTGCAACAGGGGCGATGATGGCCGGCGAAAGCAGCACTATCTTGTGACGTTGGTACGCCCACTTTGATATGCCATATGCCACCAGCGTCCAACCGAAACAGAGCAACGAAATCCAGGACATTTATTTTTTCCCAGACAACGTACGGTGATTTGGAAAAGACTTTTTGCTAAAGAGACCGACAATGTGGACTGTCGCCGCAGTAGCAGTCATGACCAAAACTGTTCCAGCCGAAATCGAAATGAGCAGCTGTAAGCCAAACTCGCGAAACAAATGAACGTATTTTGTTAGCGCCACAACACTTGGGATAAAGAACAAGACAAGCTCACCCAGAAGCCAAGTTGCACCGCCTTCCACGTGTTTCGAATCAAGCAATCCGGCAAGCAGCAGTGCGAGAACGCAGAAAAGCCCGAGTATCCCACCTGATACAGGGAGGTCGAAAAGAGCTACGACTTTTGACGCCACCAAGAAGACTATGACGAAGAAGATAGCCTGAGCGGCTCGCCCCGTTAACCGGGACACGCGAGCTGTCAGGACAGCCCATTTGAACGGAAGGACACGCATCGGTAACATCACCAAGCAACATTAGGGGTTTCCCTATATTATGCGCAAAGACACCAAAATGTTGTGTGTTTTACGTTCAACGGCTGTGCAAATTTTCAGGTCAGTTGCAGCATTGCCAGCATCTTTCGCAATCTTCTTGGACATCGGTCTCTTCGCCGCTACGTTCTTGCTTCCAACCTTCTTTGCCGTCACCTTTTTCGCAGCAGCCTTCGGCGTCGAGCCTACCTTATTCGCCGCTAACCTTCTCGCTGCAGCCACCGATGCTCCTTTCTGGGAAGCAACCTCTACTTTAAGCCGTCAAGTGAATGCTGCATGCGGAGTGCGGCAAGTAGGCAAGGTGACTCACGTACGCGATTGATGATTTGCTTGAGAGAGCAGCATCGGCCGCTGCATCGGCGCCTGGGCCGACGGCTATCTTTGCAACCGTGTAACTGTCGCATCTCAACGAACCGCTAACCGCCTGACCGGGCCGAGGTATCTACCGTGGTAAGGCGCCGACGTGGCTTTCTGGCGCCAAGGACCGGACCAATGTTCTTGATTAATGGGGCGGCAAAGGCTGCCCCTGCGAAGACGACGACTGTCTCCAAGACGGCCCCAGCCGCAAAGAAGGGGAGTGCGAAGACTATTGTTGCCAAGAAAGTCAGTGAGAAGGGTGACTACTTCCAACGCCACCAGACCGCCTTGGTATTCTTCAAATAAACAAGTATTCACAAGTGCAGCCAAACAACGTAGCGCAAGAAACGAACATCCATTGTGCGTTTATTGAGTTACAGGGGCTGCCTGCGCGTGCTCATTTCGTAGAGGCTTCGCCGAGGAACAACTTGCTGTTGCGGTGGACCGCGTCAGCGATGAAGTTCGCCACCTCTCGAATGTGAGCCGCCTTCCTGTGTTCTTGGTGGACGTGCATGTGGAAAGAGCGCGTCAATACTACTTCTTCTGGTAGTACCTTGACCAGCGTTGGGAAGAATGCAGCAATGTATGCTGGCAGGATGCCGAGGGTTTCGCCGCCCAACGTTGCGAATACTTGCGGCAGGAGGGCCGAACTGCGGATATGCGGCTTCAGCTCGTCGCTGACAGCGCTCAGGTAATCAAGTTCTGGCGCAAAAAGCCCTTCCTCGACGTAGCCAACGAAAGGATGCCCCGCGAGGTCGCTTACGGCCTGAATCGGTTCTGCCAGTGCGAGGTAGCCACGAGAGCCATACACATACATGCGGTAGTCCGTGAGCCGGCGCGAGGCCACACGCATGTGTTCTGCGCCGGACAAACTGATGGCAATATCGACTTCGCCTTTCCACAGATTGAACGCCTGAGGTGCAGCGAAAACCTCGATGTCAAGTCCTGGGTGCAGGCCGGTCAACTCATGCAGCTTTGGCGTCAGGAAGATGCTTGCGAAGCCGTCGGGTGCCCCGACGCGTACGACGCCCTCGAGTTTCTGTTCGTCTTCGCCCGTCGAGGCCCTCGACAGCAGCCATGCGCTTTCAATTGTCTCGGCGGTTTGCATCACTCGCTCACCAGCCGGCGTCAGCACGTAACCCGCGTTGCTTTTGTGGAAAAGGCGGTTCTTGAGTTCGGCTTCCAACGATTGGATGTGCCGTGAGACGGTCGTGTGTTCGGTACCCAGACGCTCGGCTGCCGCAGATAAGGTGCCAGTTCTCGCGACCGCGAGGAAATACCGAAAATCGTCCCAGTTCTCACCCTGTTTTCGTGCCGGCATATCGCGTCTCGTCCCTTCGTCACCTGTCTGTTCAGATTTTATCTCGCTGGAGCCCCTCTGGGTGAGCCGTCACGCAATAGATGCACAGCCGTTGACAAGGGATGCGCTGTCAAAAACCAGGGCGCGCCCATACCATGAAGTTGTCCTCTGGCGTTCCCTGCAGAGGAGACGCAGGAGCCACAACGAAGGACTTTCCTTACATTAAATCGCAAAAGGAACATCACCATGCCTACCCTCGCATGGCTCGGCCTCGGACTCATGGGCAATCCCATGTCCAAATACCTTATCAACAACGGCTATACCGTTCGAGGCTACGACATCGATGCCGATGCCTGCGACCGCGCGGCAGCCAAGCGCCAGCCGGGGCTTCTTGCTTTCCAGTCAGACGTCGGGGTTTTGCATCCAGACAGTGCCACCGGACCCGACAAGCGTCCGAAAACTTGGGCGAGCCGCCGTGGCAAGCTGGAGTTCGTACGTCTCCGTCACTTCAGCAAACTCGCGGAACACGTTCTGGTTCACCAAGAAGACTCCAGTTTGCGTGGAGCGAGACTTGGCCGACCTTATTCCCCGTTCAAGCTTGACGATGCTGTCCCTGCTCACTCAGGGACCCACATCCTCGATGGGCCAACCATGCACTTTGGAACAGGAGCTCGCCTATTGATGAGGCGGCTCCCCGCCAGCCAGTTCCAACTCGCGCGGCCGCGAGAAATATCCGAAATCTCAGGGCGATTTCATTGCGCAGGGTTCGCGAAGCCGGCTGACTGCTATCAGGCGCTTGCGCAACGTTGCGAGCCATGACCGACCTGAAAGTTGCTGCGGTAGCAGACATTTCCTTCGACGTAGACAATGCCTGCCTCCGCACCAAAGTCATTCGGTCCGCCCAGCCGGCGGACCTTTTTCGAGCCTATGCTTCTTGCCGCCCGCGTCAATCAAGGACGCGGGAGCGGGTATCTCGCGGGCTCACCGATTGTCAGTCGACTTGACGTACGGATGAATCTGAACGTTATTCCAGACACAGTTGACGAAGAAGGGGTCTCGCTCTGCGAAAGCCCTGACATCCGCGATGCTATCCGCCTCTACCACCAGCATGCTTCCAATTTTTCTGACGCTGTTCACTTCAGTGAAGGGTCCAGCGACCAGCAGCTTGACGGTTGCGGCCGCCAGATGGGCTCGATGTGCCGGATAGTTAGCTTCCCGGGCGCCCGGAGTTGCAGGGTCATCCTAGCAATAAATCACGAAATGCATTGCCGTCTCCTTTCTAAGCCAGCTACGGCTGATGACTACGTGGAAAACACGCGCGTAAGCTGACGGACCGCGGTCTTGTTACGCGCGCCCAGTGTTACTTCAACGAAATCGTCGTGTTCACACCATCGTTCACCGTTGCATCGTCGAACCAACGGGCGGTAACCGTCTTCGTCTGCGTGTAGAACTGGATGACCTGCTTACCGTACGGACCGAGGTCGCCCAGCTTCGAGCCGCGGGAGCCGGTGAAACTGAAATACGGGACCGGCACGGGAATCGGAATGTTGATGCCGACCTGACCGACGTCGATTTCGTTCTGGAAGTGACGTGCAGCGGCACCGCTTTGGGTGAACAGTCCGACGCCGTTACCCATCGGGTTGCGGTTGACCAGTGCAATAGCGTCATCGAGCGTCGGAACCGTCAAAACAACGAGTACCGGGCCGAAAATCTCCTCGCGGTAAATCCGCATGTCCGTCGTGACGTCCGAGAAGATGGTGGGCGCGATGAAGTTGCCAGACTCGTAACCTTTAACCTTCACGTCTCGTCCGTCCAACAGCAGCGTCGCCCGTTCGTCGACACCGCTCTGAATCAGCTTCAGGACTCGCTCTTTCGCCGCCTTGGACACAAGGGGCCCGAGGTCTGCGCCAGCCTCGTGACCAGCGTTGACTGTCAACGTCTTCGCTCTTTCCACGAGCTCCGGCAGCCACTCCTCAGTTTTTCCCACGAGCACGATTACAGAGGTGGCCATGCATCGCTGACCAGCGGCGCCGAAGCCAGCGCCAGCAAGCGCGTTCAGCGTGTGCTCCCGGTTCGCGTCCGGAAGGACCACGGCGTGGTTCTTTGCACCCATCATGGATTGAACGCGCTTGCCATGCTCGCTTCCAAGGCGGTAGACGTGCGTACCGACGGCGGTAGAACCGACGAAGGAGATAGCCTTGATGTGCTCGTGCGTGCAGAGAGCGTCGACCACTTCCTTGCCACCGTGAACCACATTGAGCACGCCCTTCGGCACGCCCGCTTCGACTGCCAGTTCGACCAGTGCCATCGTGGAGAGCGGGTCTTGCTCCGACGGCTTGAGCACAAACGTATTGCCGCAGACGATCGCCATCGGGAACATCCACAGCGGAATCATCGCCGGGAAATTGAACGGCGTGATGCCGGCGCACACGCCGATCGGCTGGCGCAGCGTGTAGGTGTCGACGCTGCCTGCGACGTTCTCCGCGAACTCCCCTTGCTGCAGCGTGCCGATCGAACACGCATGCTCGACCACCTCCAGACCGCGGAAGATATCGCCTTCGGCATCCGGCAGCGTCTTGCCCTGCTCGGCGCAGAGCGTCTTCGCGATGCGCGGCATGTGTTCGCGAATCAGCGCCTGGTACTTCAACATGATGCGCATGCGCGCACCGATCGGGGTGTTCTTCCAGCTGGCGAACGCGGCATGCGCGGCGCGGATCGCCGCGTCCACTTCATCGGCGGTCGCGAACGGCACGCGCGCCAGCACCTCCTGCGTGGCGGGGTTGACGATACCGCGCCATTCGGTGCATTGCGATTCGACGAATTCGCCGTTAATCAGAAGCTTCGCGTTGGTCACAACGTTCTGCACAGCGTCTTTCGGGTTGTTCATGGTTCGAGCCTGATTTGGATGGTTGAAACTGTCTGCGGTGAGCACCGCGCAGGTCACAAAATTCAGTCAACCCGGTGTCTCCTCCGGCCCACCGTAAATCGAAGGTGCCACGGGCACGTAGACCAGCGTGGCATCTCAACCCATCGATTCGACCGCTCCGTTGCATTAACTCCAGCGCCTAGTCCTACAGCGCTACCGAGGCCATCTGGCTCCGATAGTCACCTGGTTGGGGCGGCTGGCGTGAAAACCATTATTTGCCGCATGCAGGCGCAGAAAAAGCGCAAAACTTCGCAATCGTTGTGCGCAAATCGCACGAAGGGCGCGGACGACATGTGCACAACGTCCCGCACACCCCGGATACCGATGTTCCGCAGGGCCCATTAAACAGAGACGGTCCTGATGCGAGGGGGGAATGAAGTGAGCGCGGTGGCGTACGGCCCCTGTCACATGGGAAACATCGGGCTGACTGCGCGCGATATGAGTCTCGGAGACGCCAGCTTTACGACGCGGCGTCTGAGGCCTCGGGCGGTTATATGGTGAGACCGCGGTCGACTATAGAGCCGCCGAACGTCGCGAACGTTGGATGCTACTTGAAGTGATGAAACCGGAAGCAGCCTATTTTACGGAGCAAAGCGGAGGACGCGGAGCCATCCTCGTCATCAACCTTGATGAGCCATCGCAGATTCCCGCATTTGCTGAGCCGTGGTTTCTCACGTTCAACGCCGACTGCGAGTTTCGCGTTGTGATGCTACCGGAAGACCTGCAGAAAGCCGGGTTGGAGATGCTCGGATCGAAGTGGAAATAGCAGGCGCTGCATGCCGCGGAGCCAGGCCGCAGCACCGCCAATGAGGCCTTGCGGTCCGCCTTGTCGCGTCAAGAAGAGGCTCTCTTACCAACCTAACGTTGACGGATCGCCGAATCTCGATCGGTAGCGCAGCACGGACGATCAGGCGAGCTCCGCGAGGCAAGCCTCGAGGGTGGCGATCAGGCGGTCGACGTCAGTCGTAGAGGTTTGGTTTGTTTTTATTGAGGGCGTTGTAGTACGTTCGGCAGTTCCACATTCTGATGCATTGGCGCTGGATGATCGTCAGGTCATCCAGCCGCTCCTGACGAGCGACAACGCAAATAGCAGCCTTGGCCAAGCGTGCTTGACTCGTACACCGTGAACGTCTGCTCTACCTCGATGAACGAAACCGCTCGCGCGGTAGAGGGCTCCGGTCCGACGCGGGAGGTCAGGGCGAGGCCGGTCACGCGGTTTTATGTTGGCGAATGAGGCAATCCGCCTCGTTCTCCAGCAGGAGCCGAATCATGA
>NZ_VZQP01000086.1:0-21912 GCF_014397655.1 Paraburkholderia sp. UCT31 | reverse complement strand
GCCCCCCGCCGCGCCCCTACAGCCCAGCGCGACGCCGACGCGCGCGAGGCACGCTCGCGCTTCGCACCGGCGGCCGCCGAGTCACTAAATCGGGGACGTTGTCGCGATGCAACGCCTCCCGGCCCAATGACATCGCGGCAACCCGCAGCAGCGAAAATTTGCTGCATTGCACTAGCTTTTCCCTAGGGAAAACCCCTATAATCGCGACTAAGGGAAAACCCTAGCAATGCAGTCACTACCGGGAGTCGCCATGAGCTACATCTTTGCACTGTTCCAAAAGGTCAGCGACTTCTTTGCGTCGCCCCATCTGCCGCTGGATTCGGACTACTCGTACGCAGCGCGTGCCCGTGAAGCAGAGCGTCTGCGCCGCGCGCAGGCCACGCTGTTCGGCATCAAGCTGACGGACTAAAAACCAGCCGCACCTCCCGAGCGCGCGACAACGCGCCCGGGCGCGCACCTCGAGTGCGCTTCTCATTGAGCCACTATTCGCGAAATGCGGATCGTGGCTTTTTGTTTTTCGGGGCTCTCTTGTCGCGATGCACCATTGCGCGACGAGACAGACGTATCAGCGCCAGGCCTCCGGTGTCTGTCCGACTCCTTGCGAATTATTTCGGGGCCGAAATGAATGTAACCAGCTTTCACGCTGATTCAGCGAGTCGAATGAAAGCATTGCCCGTAAACCTTTGTTGAACGAAGCGCGAAAGCGACACCGCGCTTCCATCATCGGGCCCCACCTATGAAATGCTCGCTTACAAGTGCTAACGTCTTCACGCGATCCGGGCCGCTAAAGTGAGTCTCAAGCGTACGGCGTCTGGTTCGGCTCACAAGCGAAGCGAACGAAGCGAATCGCACGATCCGAGCAAACACGGACGCTGGCCTGGAATAAAACTTTGACGGGAGGTCATGATGAAAAACTTTGGCAAGGCATCGCGCTCGCTGATCGCAACGCTGCTCGCGGGCGGCGCACTCGTCGCGGCTGGTAGCGCATTCGCGCAAGACCGCGTGATCGTCGAACACGGTCCGGCACCTGTCGTGTACGGCCAACCGCATATGATGCCGGTGGGCGTGTCGATCAACATCGGCTGGCACGGCGATCGTTACTGGGACGGCCACCGCTACTGGGAGCACGACGAGTGGATGCGCCATCATCCGCACGACTACGATCCGCACCACCGCGGCGACGATCACCGCACGCCGCCGTCGCGCTACTAAAGCGCGCCTGATGGCGTCGCAACAGGCGGCGTGAGTCCACGAAGCCGGTCTTCCCTCGAGGGGAAGGCCGGCTTCGTCGCATTTGGGCGTGCGAGTCCGACCGTGGTATTGCGCGTGCTGCGCTATGCTTCGGGGCTTTCATCGACGGCAGCGGGAGCGCGTGTGGACAAGACGACACAGGATGTAGCGATAGGGGTGGTGGGCACGGGACTGATGGGCGTCGGCATTGCGACGCAGGCCGCGTTGCATGGATACCGGACGATCGTTCACGACGTCGATCCGGCGCGACTCGCGAGCGTCGCGCCGAAAGCGCAAGCCGTGCTCGACGAACTGATCGACGCGGGCCGTATCGACGATGCTGCCAAACAGGCGGCGCTCGCGCGCATCGAAACCAATGCGCAACTCGATGCGATCGGGCAAGCGCGCTTCGTGATCGAGGCGATTCCCGAAGTGCTCGAACTCAAACACCGCCTCTACGCGACCCTGACCAGCCTGCTCGCCGATGATGCGATCCTCGCGAGCAACACCAGCGGCTTCCCGCCCGACCAGCTTGCCACCCCGCTGCGCGCGAAAGAACGCTTCGTGATCGCGCATTTCTGGAACCCGCCGCACATGATTCCGCTCGTCGAGGTCGTGCCGGGCACCGAGACCGCGCCCGAAGTCGTGCGGCAAACCGCCGGACTGATGAGCGCGATCGGCATGGAGCCGGTCGTGCTCGCGAAGGCGATTCCGGGCTTCGTCGGTAATCGGCTGCAGTTCGCGGTGCTGCGCGAGGCGTTGCACATCGTGCGTTCGGGGGCAGCGACGCCCGAGGTCGTCGATCGCGTGATGAAAGCTTCGCTGGGACGTCGCTGGGGCATCGTCGGACCATTCGAGGGCGCGGACATGGGCGGACTCGACACGTTCGTCGACATCGCGTCGCATTTGATGCCGCAACTCGCGAAAGACGAGGACGTGATCGATCTGCTGCGCGCGCAGGTCGACGCGGGGCGTGTCGGCGTGCGCAGCGGCGCGGGGTTTCATGACTGGGATGAAGCGCGCATCGCGCGGGTAAAGGAAGGGCGCAAGCGCGTGATCGGGCGCGGCTAGTGCGGTATAAATAGCCGTTCCGTGCCTGGTACTCCGCCGCTTTTCGCGCTAACTGCCACACGCGTCGCAAGCGAACCTAAATCAACGCCAAGCCAACCCCAAGCCACTTCATGTCTCACTACTTCTACGACCCCGCCGCCGGTCACGGCCTGCCGCACGATCCTTTCAAGGCGATCGTCGCGCCGCGGCTGATCGGCTGGATTTCGTCGCGCGATGCCGAAGGCACGCTCAATCTTGCGCCATACAGCTTTTTCGGCGCGTTCGCGACCTTTCCGCCGATCATCGGTTTTAGCAGCGAGGGCCGCAAGGACAGCCTCGCCAACATCGAGGCGACCGGCGAATTCGTTTGGAATCTCGCCACCCGGCCGCTCGCGGAGCAGATGAACCGCTCGTCGGCGCCGGTAGCGCCGCATGTCGACGAGTTCGCATTGGCCGGGCTCACGCCCGCGCCGGGCCGCAACGTGGCGGTGCCGCACGTAGCCGAATCGCCGGCGGCGCTCGAATGCAAGCTGCTGCAGATCGTGCGTCTGCATGATGTCGACGGCAAGCCGATGGACAACTATCTGTCGCTCGGCCAGGTGGTCGGCGTGCATATCGACGACGCGTATCTGAAGGACGGCCTGTTCGACACGCACGCCGCGCAGCCGATCATGCGCGCGGGTTATCGCGCCGACTATGCGCAGATCGGCGAGATGTTCCAGATGATCCGGCCAACGGCCTGAACTCGTCCTCAGCAGCTTCCGCTGATTAGCGGATCGCTCAGGGTGTCACCGGCGGCGGTTTGCGTGGGGACTGCGCGGACGTTTCTGCCGCGGAGTCACTGTTGCCGCTCCCGCTCCCGCTCCCGCCCACGGGCGCATCCACTTCGACCTCGACGACCGCAGCCGCGACCGGCGCGGCCGCCGTGACTTCCGCCGCAATCGCCGCGGGCACCGGCTGGATCGGGCGCGCACGCGAGCTGACGAGCACCGCGCGCGGTTCATTGTCGTAAATCACGGCCCGCACGCGCGGATAAATGTCCCGCTCCCAGCGACGTCCGCTGAACACGCCGTAGTGGCCGACGCCCGTTTGCACGTGATGCGTCTTCAGATACGGCCGCAGACGATCGCACATGTCCTGCGCGGCGAGCGTCTGACCGACTGCGCAGATATCGTCCTTTTCACCTTCCACGGTCAGCAATGCGGTGCGGCGAATCTTCGACGGCTCCACCAGCCGCCCCTCGACTTCGAGCGCGCGTAACGGCAGCGCATGCTGCTGGAACACGGTGTCGACGGTCTCCAGATAGAAGTCGGCGGTCAGATCCATCGTCGCGAAGTACTCTTCGTAGAACGTGCGAATCGTGTCGGCTTTCCGCGGATCGCCCTTGCCGCGCTCGTAGTACATCGTTTCGAACGAGTCGGCGTGGCGGCTCGGATTCATCGCCATGAACGCGGCCAGCTGCACGAAACCCGGATACACGCGACGCTGCGCGCCGGCAAACCCGAACGGCACCGCGCTGATCAGATTACGCTCGAACCACTCGATCGGCCGGCTCCTGGCCAGTTCGTTGACGCGCGTCGGATTGATGCGCGTGTCGATCGGGCCGGCCATCAGCGTCATGCTGGCCGGCTGCGCGGGATGGTCGTCGGCGGCCATCAGCGCGACGGCGGCGAGCGCCGCGACGGTCGGTTGACAGACCGCGAGAAGATGCGTGCCGGACCCGATCGCCGCGGTGAAGTCGATCACGTGGCGCACGAATTCGTCGAAGCCGAAGCGGCCTTCGCCGAGCGGCACGTCGCGCGGGTTGTGCCAGTCGGTGATATAGACGTCGTGCTCGGTCAGCATCGTGCGCACGGTTGCGCGCAGCAGCGTCGCGAAGTGGCCCGACATTGGCGCAATCATCAGCACGCGCGGCTGCGGCGTGGAAAGCACGGCGTCCTTGCGAAAATGCAGCAGCGAGCAGAACGGCGTGCGCGCGACGACTTCCTCGACCACCGCGACCGGCTCGCCTTCGGTGACGACGCTATCGATGCCGAACGGCGGCCGTTTCGGCGTGAGTCCGCCGAGTATCAGAAGTTCGCACGTCGCGCGCAGCGAGCGTCCGTGCGGCGTAGCGGCGAATGCGGACCATGCATCGAGCGAACGGTTCGCCAGCGCCGCGCCGTGCCGCAGCGGTAGCAGCAGGTCGGCGCAGGCCTGATAGGCAGGATAGGCGAACAGATTCATACTTTCACTCGAATGCGCCGGAAAGACAGGAACTCGAATAAAAGCAAGTGGTGCGCCAGGCGCTGGCGCGCGTTGCCCCTGTGTCGCGTCGTATCTGCGTGGGTCGGCATATCACTTGCGTGCATAGGCGAAATGGGCCGGCCTTGCCGCGCTTTGGTGCGCGCACGCACCGCGGCGTGCATGGGTGCAGGCACGCGCGGCGCGATGCCCGATCTGGAGGACACACGTATGGGAAATACTACGCTCACGATCAGCAGCAGGAATTATTCGTCGTGGTCGCTGCGCGGCTGGCTGCTGACGAAGTTCAGCGGCTTGCCGTTCGAAGAAATCGTGGTGCCGATCGACGACCCCGCGACGCGCGCCGAACTACTGCTGCTGTCGCCGTCGATTCTGGTGCCATGCCTCGTGCACGACGGCGTCAAGGTCTGGGACACGCTGTCGATCGCCGAATATCTGCACGAACTGAAGCCGCAAGCCGTGCTGTTGCCGCACGAGATCCGCGCCCGCGCGCATTGCCGCTCTATCTGCGGCGAGATGCATTCGGGGTTTGCGTCGTTGCGCTCGGCGCTGCCGATGAACCTGAAGGCGCATTTCCCGGGCTTCAAGGTATGGGCGCGCGCGCAATCGGATATCGAGCGGATCGTGACGATCTGGCGTGAATGTCTGAAGGAGTACGGCGGCCCGTTCCTGTTCGGCGAGCGGACCGCAGCGGACGCGATGTACGCACCGGTGGTTACGCGTTTCGTGACCTATGACGTGCAACTCGATCCGGATATGGTCGAATACGGGCAGCGCATCATAGCGCTGCCCGAAATGCGCGAGTGGATCGCGCTCGCGCGTCAGGAGGTCGAGGAGATCGATGAACTGGACGTCGAGTTCTGAGCGCGGCGGCCGCCGTCCGCCGCCGCCGTCCACATTAAGCAGATCCGTCAGCCGCGCTCGCCTTCGAGCTTGAACACGCTGACCAGCTGCGCGAGCCGCGCAGCCTGCTCGCGCAACTCGGCCGCCGCTGCTTCCGCATCGACGACGATCGTCGCATTCTGCTGCGTCGCCTCGCCGATCTGCGTGACCGCCAGGTTGACCTGCTCGATGCCGCCCGACTGCTCGCGCGACGCGACATTGATTTCGCTCATGATCGCGCGGACCTGACCGACCTGAGTGACGATTCCCTGCATCGTCGCGCTCGCTTCTTCGGCGATGCGAAAACCGCTGTCGACGTTCGCGCTCGACGCCGCGATCACGCCCTCGATCTCCTTCACCGCCGCCGCGCTGCGCTGCGCGAGCGCACGCACTTCCGACGCCACGACCGCGAAGCCCTTGCCGTGCTCGCCCGCGCGCGCCGCTTCGACGGCCGCGTTCAACGCGAGGATGTTGGTCTGGAAGGCAATGCCCTCGATGACCGTCGTGATCTCGGCGATCTTCTGCGACGAGCGGCCGATCTCGCCCATCGTCGACACCACGCGCTCGACCGCGCGGCCGCCTTCGAGCGCGGCGTCGGCGGCGTGGGTGACGAGGGTGTTCGCTTCGGTCGCGTGGTCGGCATTCTGCTGCACGGTCGACGTGATCTGCTCCATGCTCGCCGCGGTCTCTTCGAGGCTGCTCGCCTGGGTCGCGATGCGCAGCGCGATGTTGCCGCTGCCGGTGGCGATCTTCTCGGTGCCCGCCGACATGTCGGCCGACGCGTTGCGCACCTGCGCGACGATGCGCGCGAGGCCTTCGCCGATGCCGTCGATCGCCAGCATCAGGCGGCCGATCTCGTCGGCGCGCGCGCGGCCGTGCTGCGCGACGCGCACGCTCAGATCGCCCGCGGCGAGACGCTCCGACGCACGCGCGGCTTCGTCGAGCGGACGGCTGACGAGCCGCCGTACCGCGACGACGAACACGATCGCGAACAGGCCGACCAGCACGAGGCCGAGCAGCATAAACGTGTTCCGTGTACGCACGACCTCGGCCATCACTTCGTCGCGCGGCGCGACGCCGCCGACGAGCCACTGCCACTCCGGCACCGTGACGAACGACACGAACTTGTCGCGCGCGTCGCTCTCGCCGAGCGTCGCGTCGGCCGAGCGGTAGTCGAGCTCGCCCTGCTTCATGTCGAGCATGCGCTGATACGGCGCGTTGGCGTCGTCGGCTTTCTGGCCCGCGGCGGCCGGATGCACGAGCAGCTTGCCGCGCTCCGCGCCGCTCGACGCGTCGAGCACGAAGTAATAGCCGCTCGCGCCGATCTTCAGCGCGTGGATGCCGTCCTGGACCGACTGGATCTCCTTGTCCACGTCGACACCGACGAACAGCGCGCCGATCACGCGGCCGCTCGCGTCGGCGATCGGCCGGTACTGCGTGATCATGCGCTTGCCGAACAGCATGGCGAGGCCGGTGTACGAGCGGTTCGCGAGCAGCGGCGCATACGCCGGCCCCTTGCGGTCGAGCAGCGTGCCGACCGCTCGGGTGCCGTCCTGCTTCTTCAGCGAGGTGGTCACGCGCACGAAGTCGTCGCCGCTGCGCGCAAACACGGTCGCGACCGCGCCGCTGCGTTCGAGGAACTGGTCGGGAATCGTGAAGTCGAGATTCAGCACCTTGTCGCCGGCCTTGAAAGTCGGCGTCGCGGTGCTCCCGATATCGACTTTCTGCGTGTCGTCGAGCGAGAAGTCGGTGGGCAGGAAGCTCGCGAACAGCGCCATCGACCGATCGACTTCGGCCGACAGCGCCTTGTCGAACAGCTCGATCATCGCGGCGATCGAGCGGTCTTTTTCGGCGATGCGGGCGAGCACCTGGTCGCGCACCTGGTCGCCGGCGGCGCGTGCGAGCGCCCACGCGAAGGTGCTGAAAATCAACGCGACCAGCACGCACGAGAGCACGGCAAGCCGCGCGCCGACGCTGGCGCGGCGCAAGAAGAGAGAGTTCATGGGCAGGCGCGAAAAGGGGACAGGCGACGCGCGCGTCGGGCATGGCCGTGAACGGCATCGATTTACTGGTTTACGGCTCGGGAGACGGCGGCTTTAGGGCGACTGAAAGCCGCCCGTAATAGCCTGAAAGGCGCCACAAAAAACCGGCCCCGAAAAAGGGACGAGGCGGAATGCGGAAGGTGTTGCTGCGTTGCTCAGCGCACCGGATCGACGGTTCGGCCGGGCGCGCTTCGCCACGTCCGCAACAACAACGCATTGGTGACGACGCTGACGCTCGAAAACGCCATCGCCGCGCTCGCGAGCATCGGATTCAGCAAGCCGAACGCGGCCAGCGGAATGCCGATCAGGTTGTAGACGAATGCCCAGAAGAGGTTCTGCTGGATCTTGCGCCACGTTCTGCGCGAGATGTCGATCGCGTCGGCGACGAGCGCCGGGTCGCCGCGCATCAGCGTGATGCCGGCGGCGTGCATGGCGACGTCGGTGCCGCTCGCCATCGCGATGCCGATGTCGGCGGCGGCGAGCGCGGGCGCGTCGTTGATGCCGTCGCCCGCCATCGCGACGATGCCGGCGTGGCGCATCTTCAGGTCGCGGATCACGCGGGCCTTGTCGTCGGGCAGCACCTCGGCGTGGAATTCGTCGATGCCGAGCGCCCGCGCGACGCTCGCCGCACTGCCGCGGTTGTCGCCAGTCACGAGCACGCTGCGGATGCCCATCTGCGCGAGCCGCGCGACGGCCGCGCGCGCGGTCGGCTTCACCGTGTCGCCGAACGCGATCAGCGCGAGCGCTTCGGGGGCGTGAGGCGCGCGCGTCATCAGCCACGACACCGTGTTGCCGGCCGCTTCGAGTTCCTGCGCGCGCGCGGCAAGCGCGGTCGGCAGCGCGATGTCGAGCTCGCGCAGCCAGCGCGTGCTGCCGAGGGCGAGCGTGCGGCCGTCGACGTCGGCTTCGACGCCCCGGCCGGCGACGGCGCGAGCGGCGGTGGCGCCTGGCCCGCCCTCGTGTTCGCCGGCCATTTGCCCGAGCTGAGCCTCGTGCGCGCGCATCACCGCTCGCGCGAGCGGATGATCGCTATGCCGCTGCACCGCCGCCGCAAGCGCGAGCGCTTGGTCGCGGCTCAAGCCGCCGATCGGCTCGAACGCCGTTACCGATGGTTGGCCGAGCGTCAGCGTGCCGGTTTTGTCGAACGCGACGATCGACACGCGATGCGCGATTTCCAGCGCTTCCGCGTCCTTGATCAGCACGCCGTGGCGCGCGGCGACGCCGGTGCCGGCCATGATCGCGGCGGGCGTCGCGAGGCCGAGCGCGCACGGGCAGGCGATCACCAACACCGCGACCGCGTTCAGGATCGCGGTTTCCGCGCCCGCGCCGGCGAGCAGCCAGCCGATCAGCGTCAGCGCGGCGAGCGCGAGAATCGCCGGCACGAAGACTTCGCTGACGCGGTCGACGAGCCGCTGGATCGGCGCCTTCTCGGCCTGCGCGCTTTCGACGAGCCGGATGATGCGCGCCAGTGTCGTCTCCGCGCCGATCGCGGTGGTCGTCACCACGAGCGCGCCTTCGCCGTTGATCGAGCCGGCCGTGACGGCGTCGCCGGTCTGTTTCGGCACCGGCAGGCTTTCGCCGGTGATCAGCGCTTCGTCGATATGCGTGCGGCCTTCGAGCACCGCGCCGTCGACCGGTACGCGCTCGCCCGGCCGCACGATCACGACGGTGCCGACCCGCACCTGCGCGAGCGGCACCTCGCGTTCGCCGGCGCCGTCGCGGATGCGCGCGCGCTCGGGGCGCAGCGCGTTGAGCGCGCGGATCGCGTCGGTGGTCTGGCGCTTGGCGCGCGCCTCGAGCCACTTGCCGAAGCGCACCAGCGTGATCACGACCGCCGATGCCTCGAAGTACAGATGCATCGTGTCGCCCGGATGCATCGCGAGTTCGTAGACGCTGATGCCGTACGCCGCCGATGTGCCGAGCGCGACCAGCAGGTCCATGTTGCCCGCGCCGGCGCGCACCGCGCGCCAGGCTGCGCGATAGAAGCGCGCGCCGAATACGAACTGCACGATCGACGCGAGCACGAATTGCAGCCAGGCTGGCAGCATCGCGTGGAGGCCGAACCATTCGCCGAACATCGGTGCGACGAGCGGCAGCGTCAGCAGCGCGGACGCAACGACGCTCGCGAGGTCGCGGCGGGTTTGAATCCGCTTGCGGTCGACGACGGGGGCGTGGGTCGTGTCGAGGATGTCGCGTTCGTCGCCGGACGCGGCGATAGCGGCCGTTGTCTCGGCTGGAGCGGCAGCAGCGGGCGGCGCGCTCAACGTCGCTTCGTAGCCAGCTTTCCTGACGGCGGCGATCAGCGCGCCGCTATCGGCGGATGCGGTGCCTTGCGGATGAACGGTGGCGGTTTCGGTCGCCAGATTGACCGACGCGCGCGCGACCCCAGGCACCTTCGCGAGCGCTTTTTCGACGCGCAACGCGCAGGCTGCGCAGGTCATGCCGCCGATCTCCAGTTCAATGGTTCCCGGCGTCGCGGTGGGTGTCGCGGTTTGCGTCGCGCTTGGCGCGGCAAGCTCGGCGTTCGCGACCGGCGTCGCTTCGTATCCGGCCTTGCGCACGGCATCGGCCAGTTGCTGAGGCCCGAGCGTCGCGTCGCTTTCCACGCGGGCGCGCTCGGTCGCGAGATTCACCGACGCGCGCGCCACTCCCGGCAGCTTGGTCAGTGCTTTCTCGACGCGGCTCGCGCACGACGCGCAAGTCATCCCGCCGATGTCGAGTTCGACGACGCGCGTGGGCGAAGAAGAAGCGGCAGCGTCGGCGGGGCGCTGCGGGTTGGCAAGTGCGGTCATGGCAGGCGAGGCTCGTGGCGGCATTGGGCCGCATCGTCAATCCAGTATCGACCTTCCCATGACGGGAAGGTCAAGGCCGGATTATGCGGCCGCCGTCAGAACGCCGGCGGCGCATCGAGCATCGCCTGTCCCACCGCCTTCTGTTGCTCGCCGTCGCGCGCGAGCAGCGTTTGCGCGGCGCCGCGCCGGTCTTCGGCCGCCTTGTTCTGCCCGAGCTTCCATTTGCCGACGAGCCGCGTTACCTCGATCTCGATACCGACGATCGCGCCGAGCATCTGCGCGATGTAGTCGGCGGGCGCGTCGCCCATCTTCCATGGCACCGGCTCGCCGGCTTCCATCTCGCGCGTGAGTCGCGCGACGAGACCGCGCACGAACGATTCATCGTCATGCACCACGATCCTGCCATGTGCATGCACGACCATATAGTTGTAGGTCGGCACCTGCTTGTGCGTTTCGTGTTTGCTCGGATACCAGCTCGGGGAAATATAGGCGGTCGGCCCCTGGAAGATCACGAGCGCTTCGGCATGGGTCACGGCTTCTTGCCAGACGGGGTTCGCCCGCGCGACGTGCGCGCGCAGCACCAGACGTGACGAATCCGCCGCATCCGCCTGGGCCTCGAACGGCAGATGATTCGCATCGAGCCCGTTGGGGCCGTGCGTAATCAGCGCGCCGAACGGGTGCTCGGCGATCAGGCGATGAAGAACCCCTGGACGGTTCTCTTCGAAATGGGCGGGCATGTACATTGAAGTGTTCCGAATGCAGGACGACGAAAGAGTGGAGGCGAACGGCCAAGCTGGCGGATCGACGAATGCGCGAATCAAAAAAGCATGCCGCGCTCGCGCGAGCCGTTGGCGCGGGAACATAATGTGACAGCGACGCCGATTGTCACATCGGTGACGCGCCTGCGCGCTGTCAGCCACAATTCCCTGCTTTGTGCTTGCCTGGCTAGCAAGGATACGATACAACGCGATGTTGTCGGAATCGCAATCCGCGGACTCGCTGCGCAGTGTTTCGGGAGAACCGCGCATGCGCCAGGCGCTGCACACCGGCATCCCCCATAGGACTGCACGTTCCGCACTCTGAACGAATGATAAAAAATCTCCGAGAACTGTTTTTGCTTCAACGAACCTGCGCGTCGCTCGCGGGTCTGGCACTGCTGGCCAGCTGTGCGTCGACCCCCACCGCGACGCAACAACGCACCGGCTGGATCAAGGACGAAGTCGCCGACTCCTACGTATTCGGCTATCCGCTCGTGCTGATGAGCGCCGCGCGCGATGCGGCGGTCGGCACCGAGCCGGGTCAGGCGCCTTTCAACACGCTGCGTCACGCGCAGGCGCTGCCGCCGATCGGCGCGACCAATCCGCCGCAGCCGAGCCTCGACACGCTCGACTCGACCGGCTGGCTCGACCTTGCCGCCGAGCCGGTGATCCTGGCGCTACCTGACTCGCATGGCCGTTACGTCGATGCGCGCGTGCTCGACATGTGGACCAACGTCGCGTGGTCGACCGGGCCACAGTTCGCCGCGGGCACGGGCACCGCGAAGGGCTTGCGCGCGCAGACGATCGCGTTCGTCGCACCCGGCTGGAAGGGCGAGCTGCCGAAGGGCGCAAAGCGCGTCGAAGTGCCGACGCGCAACGCATGGATCAGCGTGCGCATCCAGTCGAACGGCGCGCGCGATCTGAACGCGGTGCGCAAGCTGCAGCACGCGATCCGTCTGGAGCCGCTGAGCGTGTTCGTCGGCGACGCCGAGCCGGCGGTGCCGCCGCGCGGTTACGCAAGCGGCGTCGCGGGCCCGAGCGGCACGCCGGCGCAGCAGGTCGCCGCGCTCGACGGGAGCGGCTTCTTCGGCCGTCTCGCCGACGCGTTGCCTGACAATCCGCCGACACCGGCCGATCCGCATGCGCTCAAATTTCTCGCCGATCTCGGCGTGACGCCGGGCGATCCTGTGAAGCTGCCGAAGTCATCCGATGCGCTCGCGGCCGGTCTCGCCGACGGTCGCGATCGCGTCGCGACGCCGCCGTCGAATCTGCTGAGCGCGAACGGCTGGAGCTGGTTCGGCGATACCGTCGGCAACTACGGTCCCGACTATGGGTTGCGCGCGTATGCGGCAAGCACACAGTTAGGCCTCGGTACGAAGGACGACGAAGTACGCGCGTTCGTCACGCAGGACAGCGACGGCAACACGCTGAACGGCGCGAATCGCTATGTGATCCACTTCGCGGCGAACCAGCTGCCGCCGGTGCGCGGTTTCTGGACGATCACCGCGTATACGAAGGATGGCGCGCTGAGCGAGAACGCGCCGGCGCGGCTCGCGGTTGGCGATCGCAATGGCGCGCGCCGCAATCGCGATGGTTCGCTCGACGTGGTCGTGTCGTCGACGCGCAGCCGGACCGGTAACTGGCTGCCCGCACCGCGCGCGGACATGCAACTGGTGCTACGCCTGTATGCGCCGAAGCCGCAAGCCACCGACGGCAGCTGGCAGCCGCCGCCGGTCGTGCGGCAATGATGTGAACGGCGCGCGGGCAAACCGCGCGCCGTCCGGTTTCATTATCTAACGCTCGCGAAAATCTCGTTCGCGGGAAAGCCAGTCAGTCAGCAGCACGAATCGTCAAGGCGGGCCTGACATTCCTGTCTAACCATTGATTCGCGCCTTATACTGCCGCTTGCGGGATCTCTGTTTTTCGCGGCGGGCTTGCCGCCGCATTCCTCCACATCGAGCATGGCAAGCCTCAATAAAGCATCGTTAGCCTCCTCCATACAGACCATGCGCGCAGTCGCGCAGTCGCGCCGTACGCGACGGATTCTCGTCGGTCTGCTGATCTTCGTCGTCCTGTTCGGCCTGCTCGGCTTTTTCGCGGCGCCGCCGCTGATTCGCCACATCGCCAGCCAGCAACTGAGCAAGCAGCTCGACCGGCCGGCGTCGATCGGCCGTATCGCGCTCAATCCGTACACACTGCGTTTCGAGGCCGACAACGTGCATATCGGCGAGCGCGGCGGCGCGGGCGACTTCGTCGATATTTCGCGGCTCATCGTGAAGCCGTCGTGGAGTTCGCTGTTTCGCGGCGCGCCCATCGTCGACGAAGTGCAGGTCGATTCGCCGCGCTTTCATATCGTTCGCCTCGATGCGCAGCACTTCAATTTCAGCGACCTGATCGAGAAATTCGCGAATCAGCCGGCAAAACCGAATAGCAAGCCGACGCAGTTCTCCGTCTCCAACATTCGCGTCGAAAACGGCCAGATCAGGTTCGACGACCGGCTGCTCGGCACGAGCCACGTGATCGATCAATGGAAGCTCGGCATTCCGTTCATCGCGACGCTGCCGTCGAAGACCGATATCTTCGTCGAGCCGCTGCTGCGCGCGCGCATCGACGGCGACAGTCAGCTCGCGATCGACGGCAGGACCAAGCCGTTCGCGGCGTCGCGCGAGTCGGAAGTGTCGCTGCGCTTCGACGAGCTCGACGTGCCGAAGCTGGTGTCTTACGCGCCGTCGAAGCTGCCGGTGATCGTGCAGTCGGGCAAGCTGTCCACCGACCTGAAGCTGAACTTCGAGATGTCGAACGACACGCCGTCGCTGCGCGTCGCCGGCACCGTCGATCTGAACGACGTCAACGTGCAGGATCAGGGCAAGGCGCCGTTTTTCGCGGCGCGCGCCGTGCATGTGGCGGCGGCATCGCTCGAACCGTTGAAGAGCATCTATCACTTCGACGATATCCGCATCGACGCGCCGAGCGCGAGCCTCGCGCGCGACAAGGACGGCGTATTGAGCGTCGAGCATATGTTCGCGCCCGCGCCGGAAAAAACCACGGCAAAGGAAACCGCGGACGCGAATGCCAACGCCAAAACCGCCGCCGCCGAAAAGGCGGCCCCGCCGTTCGACGTCGCGATCAAACGTTTCACACTCAACGACGGCACCGTGAACGTACACGACGAAGCCGTGTCGCATCCGGTAGAAGCCGGGCTGCAAAACCTCGCGGTTACGCTGACCGATTTCTCGACGCTCGCGTCGGCGCCAGCGCACTACACGCTGAACACGAACCTGAAGAACAGCGGCGGTTCGCTCGCCGCCGATGGCACGGTCGGCCTCGCGGCGAAGACGGCGAGCGCGAAGCTCGATCTGAAGTCGCTGAAGCTGCCGCCGTTGCAGCCGTATCTGGATACCGCGACGTCCGCGCAGGTGCTGGACGGTGCGTTGTCCGCGACGACGAATATCGACGCGAACTGGTCGAAGTCGCCGATGGCGCTGACGGTCGCGGACACGCAGCTGGACATGCAGGCGGTGAAGCTCGCGGCGCGCGGCGGCAAGACGCCGGTGATCTCGCTCGCGCAGGGCAACGTGGTAGTCAAACAGGTCGACGTCGCGGCGCGCACGGCCGACGTGACGAGCGTAGACGTAACCGGTCTCGCGGTCGACGCGCAGCGCCTGAAGGACGGCACCATCAATCTGGATGCGCTCGCGAGGGCGCATCAACAGGCGACGGAGCGCACGGCGATCCACGCGGCGAAACAAGCGCAGGCCGAAGGCCCCGCATGGCGCTACAAGATCGCCGAATTGACGCTCAAAGACGCGACCGCCGATTTCACCGACAACACGACGCCGCAGCCGGTCAAGCTGAGCTTTACGCCGGTGCAGCTGAAGGTGCGGCAGATCAGCGACGACTTGGGCCGTCCGCTGCCGGTCGACCTGCAGGCCACGTTGAACAAGAAGGGCACGCTCGCTGTGAAGGGCGACCTGACCGCGACGCCGCTAAAGCTGGCCGTCAAGATCAACGCGAACCAGCTCGACGCGGCTGCGTTCGAGCCGTACTTCGGCAGCAACCTGAACGCGACGCTCGCAAGCGCGCTGCTGAACGCGAACGGCGATCTTGCGGTCACCCAGGCTAAGTCGCTGAAAGCGAACTTTCGCGGCGACATGGCGCTCGTCGCCGTGCGCATGCTCGACAAGGTGACGTCGGACCCGTTCGCGGGCTGGGGCTCGCTCGCGCTGTCGAACCTGAAGGCCGATTACGACGAGCACGGCACCGTCGTCGACGCGGGCCGCGTGACGTTCTCGAAGTTCTATGGGCGTGTACTGCTCGACGCGCAAGGCAAGCTGAATCTGAAGGATGTGGTCGCGCACGAGGGCGGTACGACGCAGTCGCTGACGCGCGACAAGAGCGGCTCGCACCCGATTCCGCTGACGCCCGAGGCGGTGTCTGAGGCAGTCGCGGCGTCGGCGCCGGTCGCGGCATCTGCCGCAACGCCCGGCAAACCTGCCGCCACGGCCGTCGGCAGCGCCACGGCCGCGAGGCCGCCAGCAAACCCGGTCAAGATGCACTTCGGGCAACTGGTGTTGCAGCAGGGCCGCGTGACCTATACCGACAACTTCGTCAAGCCGAACTACACGGCGAACCTTGTCGCCATTCAGGGCACGATCGGCGCGTTCGGTACGGAATCGACGACGCCCGCGCCGGTCGACGTGGCCGCGAAGCTCGCGGCCAACGGTCCGCTGACGATCCGCGGCACCATCAATCCGCTGATCGCGAAACCGGCGCTCGATCTGACCGCGAGCGCGCACGACATCGAGCTGACCAACCTGACGCCGTACTCGGCGAAATACGCGGGCTATCCGATCACGAAGGGCAAGCTCAACGTCGATTTGCATTACAAGCTCGAGAACGACCAGCTGAACGCGAACAACCACCTGTTCATCGATCAACTGACATTCGGCGATCACATCGACAACGACACCGCGACCAAACTGCCGGTGCGTTTCGCGATCTCGCTGCTGAAGAACTCGCGCGGCGAGATCGACGTGAACCTGCCAGTGTCGGGCTCGTTGTCGAACCCCGAGTTCAGCATCGGCGGGCTGATCTGGCATGCGGTGCTCAATCTGCTCGAAAAGGCGGTGACCGCGCCGTTCTCGCTGATCGCGCACGCGTTCGGCGGCAATGGTGAGGACCTCGGTTACGTCGAATTCGAGGCCGGCTCGGCGACGCTCACCGATGCCGACAAGCAGAAACTCGACACGATCGTGAAGGCACTCACCGACAAGCCGTCGATCCGCATGGACCTGATCGGACGCGTCGATCCGAAGGTCGACGAGCCGGCGCTGCGCACGCAGTACGTCGATCAGATGGTCAAGCGGCAGAAGATCAAGGACACGGTGGGTAATGGTGAGAGCGTCGATCCATCGACGGTCACGGTCGATCAGAAAGACTACGACAAATATCTGACCAAGGCCTACAAGTCCTCCGACTTCAAGAAGCCGCACAACTTCATCGGCATGACGAAGACGCTGCCCGACGACGACATGAAGAGCGCGCTCGCGGCCAACGCGCCGATCGACGACGCGAGCTTGCGGCAACTCGCGCAGCGGCGCGCGCAGAGTGTGCAGCAGTACCTGCAAGGCAAGATCGACAGCAGCCGCGTGTTTATCGTCGCGCCGAAGATGAATGCCGACGACATCAAGGACAAGGGTGCGACGACGCGGGTCGATTTCGGCTTGAAGTGATGGAGGAGTCGCGGCGCGTGAGCCGTGGCGTTCGGCGAGCCGATAAAAAAAAGCCCGACCTGAGGTCGGGCTTCAAAGTCGGCTGCGCCCTCCACAGGACGCAGCCCCTGCAAAACAGCGAGGCTGTATGCGTTGCCGCGAGGCTTAAGCAGCCAGCAGCGAGCGCAGCACGAACGGCAGAATCCCGCCGTGCTTGTAGTAGTCGACTTCGATCGGCGTGTCGATACGCAGCAGCACCGGAACGCGCTTGTCGCCGTCCTTGCCGTGGATCACGAGCGTGACTTCCTGTTGCGGCTTGAAGTCGTCGCCGAGGCCTTCGATGTCGTACGTTTCTTCGCCGGTGATGCCGAGCGACTGCACGCTATCCGAGCCCTTGAACTGCAGTGGCAGAACGCCCATGCCGACCAGGTTCGAACGATGGATCCGCTCGAAGCTGCGTGCGACCACAGCCTTCACGCCCAGCAGTTGCGTGCCCTTGGCCGCCCAGTCTCGCGACGAGCCCGTGCCGTACTCTTCGCCCGCGAACACGACGGTCGGCGTATCGGCGCCGATGTACTTCATCGCTGCGTCATAGATGGACAGCTGTTCGCCGCTCGGCTGGTGAATCGTCAGGCCGCCTTCGACGCGCGAGCCATCCGCCTTCGCCGGGATCATCAGGTTCTTGATACGGACGTTCGCGAACGTGCCGCGCATCATCACGTCGTGGTTACCGCGCCGCGAGCCGTAGCTGTTGAAGTCGGCCTTTTGCACGCCGTTTTCCTTCAACCAGCGGCCTGCCGGCGAGTCTTCCTTGATCGAGCCTGCCGGGCTGATGTGGTCGGTCGTGACCGAGTCACCGAAGATGCCCAACGCGCGTGCGCCCTTGACCGGCGCGATGCTGGAAGCCGGCGTCATCGAGAAGTCCTTGCCGAAGAACGGCGGCTCGGCGATGTAGGTCGACTTCGGCCAGTCGTAGACCTGACCTTCTTCGCCCTCGATCTTGCTCCACAGGTCGCCCTTCTTCGTGAGCTGCGAGTAGTTCTTGCGGAACGCGTCGGCATCCATCGCGTACTTCAGCAGCGCGTTGACTTCTTCGCTGGTCGGCCAGATGTCGCCGAGGTAGATGTCCTTGCCGCCCTTGCCCTTGCCGACCGGCTCGGTCATCAGGTCGCGCGTGATGTTGCCGGCGATCGCGTACGCGACTACGAGCGGCGGCGACGCGAGGAAGTTCGCGCGGATGTTCGGGTGGATACGCGCTTCGAAGTTACGGTTGCCCGACAGCACCGCTGCCGCGACGATGTCGTTCTTCGTGATCGCGTCGTTCAGTTCCGGCGTCAGGTCGCCCGCGTTGCCGATACAGGTCGTGCAGCCGTAAGCGGCCAGCGTGAAGCCGAGCTTGTCGAGGTACTTCAGCAGGTCGGTCTTCGTCAGGTACTCGGTGACGATGCGCGACCCCGGAGCGAGCGACGTCTTGATGTGCGGAGCGACCGTCAGGCCAGCTTCGACAGCCTTCTTCGCAAGCAGACCGGCGGCCAGCAGCACGCTCGGGTTCGACGTGTTCGTGCACGACGTGATCGCGGCGATCAGCACGTCGCCGTTCTTGACGTCGACGCCGTTGCTGGTCGTGTATTGCGCGTCGAGATCGGCGGCCTTCTTCGCAAAGCCGTTTTCGGCGACCGGCTTCGAGAACAGGTCGGTGAAGGTCGACTTCACGTGGCCGATCTCGATGCGGTCCTGCGGGCGCTTCGGGCCTGCCAGCGACGGCGCGACCGTCGCGAGGTCCAGCGTGACGACCTTCGTGTAATCGATATCGCCTTCGCCCGGAATGCCGAACAGCTCCTGCGCCTTGAAGTAGTTTTCGAACGCGGAGATCTCCGCGTCCGTGCGGCCCGTGCCGTGGAAGAAGTCGATGGTCTTTTCGTCGACCGGGAAGAAGCCCATCGTTGCGCCGTATTCGGGCGCCATGTTGCCGATCGTCGCACGGTCCGGCACCGACAGCGAGCGCGTGCCTTCGCCGAAGAACTCGACGAACTTGCCGACGACCTTCTCCTTACGCAGCAGTTCGGTGATCGTCAGCACGAGGTCGGTCGCGGTCACGCCTTCGATCAGCTTGCCCTTCAGGTGCACACCGACGACGTCCGGCGTCAGGAAGTACACCGGCTGGCCGAGCATGCCTGCTTCGGCTTCGATACCGCCCACGCCCCAGCCGACCACGCCGATGCCGTTGATCATCGTCGTGTGGCTGTCCGTGCCGACCAGTGAATCCGGGTAGTACACGGTGTCCGCGCCGTCGGCCTTCTTGTGCACGCCGCGCGCGAGGTACTCGAGGTTCACCTGGTGAACGATGCCGACGCCCGGCGGCACGACCTTGAACGTGTCGAACGCCTGCATGCCCCACTTCATGAACTGATAGCGCTCGTTGTTGCGCTGGAATTCCAGCTTCATGTTCAGGTCGAGCGCGTTCTTCTCGCGGAAGTGGTCGATCTGCACCGAGTGGTCGACGACCAGATCGACCGGCACCAGCGGCTCGATCGACTTCGGGTTCTTGCCGACGGCCTTCGCGACGCCGCGCATCGCGGCGATGTCGGCGAGCAGCGGCACGCCGGTGAAGTCCTGCAGCACGACGCGCGACACGACGAACGGAATTTCGTCGACGCGCGCCGCGGTCGGCTTCCAGTTCGCGAGTTGCGTGACATGTTCTTCGGCGACTTTCTTGCCGTCGTAGTTGCGCAGCACCGATTCCAGCACGATACGGATCGAGACCGGCAGGCGGTCGATCTTGAGGTTCAGAGCCTTGCCGAGTTGCGGCAGGGAGTAGAACTTGCCTTTGCCGGAACCGCTGTCGAATTCCTTGAGCGTTTTGTGGAGGTTGTGGGCCATGGTGTTTTCCTTGGTTTGGATCGCGGAACTACAGTACTCAACCTAGATGACGTACAGATCGACGTATTCATTGACCGGCGTCGCTTCGAGCTTGGCCTGGTCGAGCGATACGTCGAGAATCGCCAGTTGTTGCTTGACCGGAAAGCGCCGCGCGAGGTTGGTCTTGAACTTCTCGACCAGCAACGGAATACCGTCTTCACGACGGCGCTTATGACCGATCGGGTATTCGACTACGACTTCACCGAACTTCGACCCGTCGTTGAATTCGATCGTCAGTGCGTTGGCGATCGAACGCTTCTCCGGGTCGTGATAGTCCTTCGTGAACTGTGGGTCTTCGACGCATTCCATCTTCGCGCGCAATGCATCGATACGCGAGTCCTGCGCGACTGAATCTTCGTAATCGGCAGCCGTCAGACGGCCGAAAATCAGCGGCACCGCGATCATGTACTGGATGCAATGATCACGGTCAGCCGGATTGTTTAGCGGACCCTTTTTATCGATGATGCGAATCGCCGCTTCGTGGGTGCGGATCGTGATGCGGCGAATGTCTTCGACGCGCCGGCCCTGCGCGGCGAGCTGCACATGCAGCGCGAGCGCGGCTTCCACGGCGGTTTGCGCGTGGAACTCGGCCGGAAACGAGATTTTGAACAGCACGTTTTCCATCACGTACGAGCCGTACGGACGCTGGAACTGGAACGCGTTGCCGTTGAACAGCACGTCGTAGAAGCCCCACGTTTTCGCGCTGAGCACCGACGGATAGCCCATCTCGCCGGTCTTCGAGATCAGCGCGAGGCGCACGGCGCGCGAGGTCGCGTCGCCGGCGGCCCACGATTTGCGCGAACCGGTGTTCGGCGCATGACGGTAGGTGCGCAGCGCCTGCCCATCGACGAGCGCCTGCGATATCGCGTTGATCAGCTCGTCGCGCGTAAGGCCGATCAGCTGGCCGACCACGGCGGTCGACGCAAGCTTGACGAGCAGCACATGATCGAGCCCGACTTTGTTGAACGAGTTCTCGAGCGCGATGCAGCCTTGAATTTCGTGCGCCTTGATCATGGCGATCAGGACGTCTTTCATCGTCAGCGGCGCTTTGCCGGCTGCGATGGCGGTGCGCGAGAGCCAGTCGGCCGTCGCGAGAATGCCACCGAGGTTATCGGACGGATGGCCCCATTCGGCGGCGAGCCAGGTGTCGTTGAAATCGAGCCAGCGGATCATCGCGCCGATGTTGAAGGCGGCCTGAACCGGGTCCAGCTGGAACGACGTGCCCGGCACCTTCGCGCCGTTGGGGACGATCGTGCCTGCCACGATCGGTCCCATCAGCTTGGTGCAGGCTGGGTAGGTAAGCGCCTCGAGTCCGCAACCGAGCGTGTCGATCAGGCAATGACGCGCGGTTTCCAGCGCGAGCGCGCTGTCGATCCGGTAATCCAGCACGTAGTCGACGATATCGACCAGGACGGCGTCCGGGGCGGGTCGTACGTTGGAGATCGGGGCGGGCATCGGGGGCTTCCCTGGCGGCGAAAATCAGTTGCCGGTCTTGTTGATCGCGTTCGATTGCGTTGCAGCCGGCGCGCCCTGTTCCATGGCGACCGTCTTGCACTCGTCGGCGAGACGCGAGCTGTCCTTGTCCTGGAACAGCATGGCCTTCGTCGGGATCACGACGAGGTCCATACCGGATGCTGCGTCGTGGAAGCGGTCGGCGCCCGTCGTGGTCGCTTCGCGCGGCAGGTTGTAGTTCTTGTTCGCCCAGTGAACGGTGACAATCTGGTCACGCTTCATGTCGCCTTTCATTTCGAAAGCAAGGCCGTCCTTGCACGCCCACTTTTCAGCGCCTTCCGGGATCGGATCGACCTTCGCTTCCTTCGCCGGATTCGGCTTGCGCTTGATCAGGCGGTGCGGCTCCGGGCGCTTCGCGACGGCCTTGGTGGCCGGCTTCTTCGTGGTGGTGGCCGTGTCCGCAGCGGTGGCGTCAGTCGCGACGGTCAGCATCGTCGTGGACAGGGCGCCAATCATGGCGGCGATCATCAGCTTTTTCATGGAGAAAACCTTTCTATCAAAATCAGTTAAACAGTGCGCGGACGACCGGTCCGGCGGCCGCGCGGGTTGAACTGCACGCGCTGTGGAGCGCGCAGCGATCGCTATTTTCTCCTATTTAGCGGCACGTACTTTAAATTCTCGGGTCCGGTGTAATTCGCGCTCGGGCGGATGATCTTGTTGTCGACGCGCTGCTCGATGATGTGCGCGCTCCATCCTGCCGTACGCGAGATCACGAACAGCGGCGTGAACATCGCGGTCGGCACGCCCATCATGTGATACGACACCGCGCTGA
>NZ_VZQP01000085.1:0-22160 GCF_014397655.1 Paraburkholderia sp. UCT31 | reverse complement strand
ACACCACGCCGCACGATCCCGTCGCGAGCGCTGGTGTTGTGTTCCCAGATGCGGTTTGCGCAACGGATACGCCGAAGCCTGCCGCGCTGTGCGAGTGGACGTCGCCTGTGCGGCCCTCTTCTGATTCGGGCTGCGAACGCGAAACTGGAGGTTCTATGAAACGGATACAAAAAGTCATTCTGTGCGCAATGCTGCCGTTTGTTCTGGCAGCCGGCGCGGTGCACGCGCAGGGCATCGGACGCAGCGGCACGTACACCATGCCGCCGGACTGGGGAATGATGATGGAAAAGCTGACGCCCGAACAACGGAGCCAGGCCATCGACATCCAGGAAAAGATGATGAAGATGGACATGGAGCATCAGCAGGCGATGGCGCAAATGGAAATGAAGCACGCGCAGGCCATGATGCAGATGCAGACCCAACTGCTGGATATCTTCAAGGGACATTGACGTCGCAGCGCGAATTGCTGAGACTGCGTGGGCGTGACGACCATGCGCCCACGCGCAGTAGTTCCGGCTTTCCGCATGCGGTGTTTCTGAAAAGCCATGAAATCCGACCCGTCCGGCTTGACCGCGTTCGTGTTTTCAGGCGGTGGCAGTCTCGGCGCAATCGAGGTGGGCATGCTGCGCGAACTGCTCGAACGCGGTGAGCGGCCGGGCTTGGTCGTCGGCGCTTCCGCCGGCGCGATCAACGCGGCGTATTTCGCCGGCCGTCCGGACCGCGACGGCGTCGCGATGCTCGAAGCGCTGTGGTGCACGATCAGGCGGCAGGACATCATGCCGTTGTCGATGCTCGGCCTGCTCGCGATGATTCTGCGTAGCCGTGCGCATCTCGTCGAGGCGAATGCGCTGCGGCGGCTGCTGGAAAAGCATCTGTCGTATGAGCGGATCGAGCAGGCGATGCTTGCCCTTCACATCGTTGCGACCGATATGCTCGCCGGCCACGAAATCGGGTTCTGTCGCGCTAGCGCACTGCGCTAGAATTCGCATTTTTCCATGGATCACGATCGAGATGGCCAAGACGAAAAAGTCCTCGCGTGCGACGCTGCCTGCGGGTATCAGCAAGGTTCTCAAGCGCCTGCACTATCCGTTGGACGTGATCCTGCTGTGTGTTCGCTGGTACGTGGCGTACTCGCTGAGCCTGCGCAATCTCGAAGAAATGATGGCCGAGCGGGGAGTTGAGGTCGATCACTCGAGTGTGCACCGATGGGTCATCAAGCTCGTCCCGCTGTTTGAAAAGGCATTTCGGCGAATCAAGCACCCGGTCGGCAAGAGCTGGCGCATGGACGAGACCTACATCAAGGTCAAAGGCCACTGGAAATACTTGTACCGGGCCGTCGACAAGGAGGGTAACACGGTCGATTTCCTGTTGCGCGCCCATCGTGACAAGGCCGCTGCACGCCGGTATTTCGAGAAGGCAATTGCCCAGAATGGTGAACCCGAAACTGTCACCGTGGACAAGAGTGGTGCCAATCTGGCCGCGCTCGAAGCGCTCAACGCAGAGCGGCCAACGGCAATCAAGATCCGGCAGAACAAGTACCTGAACAACGTCATCGAGCAGGACCATCGAGCCGTCAAACGCATTGTCACGCCGATGATGGGTTTCAAGAGTTTCCGGTGCGCGCGCATTATTCTGTCCGGCATCGAGCTGATGCACATGATTCGCAAAGGGCAGATGCAGGACGAGCGCGGCATCAAAACTGCAGCCGAGCAATTCTATTCGCTGATCATGTAAGCATTCCTATTCATACCGGAGTGCGCGCGCCTCACTTCTCTTATCGCGACACAACCGTCTGGACGCCTTGCACCTGTCGGGTTCACGCGTCGGGGCTCAGCCATGAGTCTGCATACTAGCGGCGATCGACATGCCTTTATAATGAAGAATAACGCTTGATCTATACCATTATGGAATACGTTAGGCTGCGCGGTTGCCGCTCGCCTGCTGCCAGAAACAGTACGCGCGAGTCGTTCAAGCCATCTGCAGCCTGCCAGTTCTACTCGTTGGTGACGTGAGCTGTCCTCATGATGTCGCCTTTGTACGACTCAACTGCCTTACCGCGACAGAACCCCTGATCGAACGGCGCAAGGTGATTAGCTCGCTACCGACTCACGACGACAGATCCGCCAGCCGCCCTAACCACAGACCTTCAGGCACGTTCCGCTCGAGGAATATGTTGCAGGCGAAGTCCGCGTTGCGCTCGGGAAAGTCTTCGCGGTAATGACCACCCCGGCTCTCGCGCCTGACAAGCGACGCCGAAGCCATCAATTCACCGACCTGGATCAAGTTCGCCAATTCGATGCCCCGCATGAGCTCAGCTGGCGTGCCGATCACCGTGTCCTGAAACAACTGGTTTCGCGTCTCCCTGCAGACACGCCTGAAGGTCCGGAGCCCGGCTTCCTCGCGCACGATCAGCAAATACCGGTTTGCACACTGCTGAATCCGGACTTTCAGTTCGTCCAGCGTGTGCCTGCCATTTCGGCGGAATTGCGTGGCGACCGTGCGGTTGTCGTCCAAGGCCCCGGTCATCGCGCGGTGCGTCATCTTTTTCGCGCGTTCGGCCGCGGCGAGGCCCGCCCGGCGGCCGAAGACCTGGCACGTCAGGGCCATATTGCCGCCGAGACGGTCTGCGCCATGTGGACCCGCTGCCACCTCACCCGCAGCGAACAGACCCTTCAGATTGGACTGTGCGTTTTCGTCTATATATACTCCGCCGTTGATCGCATGCGCGGAACAGGTGATCTGCACTCGGTCCCGATAAAGGTCGACGCCGCGCTCCTTATACCATTGGCAGGTTAGCGGCCACATCCTTGCGATGCTTCGGCTCTTGTCGGCCAGTATCGATTCGAGATCGCATCCGGCGAAGTCGAGAAACACGCCTCCTTCAGCCGTGCCGCGGCCATCATTGAGTGCCTTCTGAATCGAAATTTCGACGTAGCGTGAGATGTCGCTCGAGCTGAACGGAAAGTGCCGCTCTTTTTGCCGAATGACATCTTCCTGAGCCAGCCCCGTCGGCAGATAGTCAGGGACGAACGCCCTGCCATCGCGGTCGGTGAGATTCGGGTGCGCGTCCCACAGGTAGTTGCCGAACAGGTTGACGAAAGGCGTCAGCACGCTCACACCGGCCTGCATGAACTCCATGTTGACCAGTCGCGCGCCCGCGCGATAAGCCATTGCATAGCCGTCGCCGGTAATGTCCGATGGATACAGGTTTTGGGCGAACAGCTGACTTGCACCCCCGGTGGTAAGAATCGTCGACTTGGCACGGATCAGCATCGGGTTTCCATCCGAATCGATCGCGTATGCGCCGAGACATTCGCCGTCCTGCGACAGCAGGTCGACGATCATCAACCGGTCCATGACCTTGATGCCGCGCCGGGACGCTTCGGTCCCCAGCGATTTCACGATTGGTTTGAAGTGCTCATGAATCACATGCGAGCGCGGCTTGGAAGAAAAGCATGCGCGAAAAACCAGGTAGTGGTCGTCCTCGCGCTCAAACTTTACGCCGTATTGTTCGAGGTAGCGCAGAGACTCATGCGCTTCGTTCGCGAGAATCGCGCTCAAGCGCGGGTCCGCCATGCCTTGAGCGGCATGCAGGATATCGGCGAGAAAAACATCAGGATTATCGCTGTGATCCCCTGCTCCGTCCGGCACATTGAAGGCGCCTACTTCAGCTACGCTATGAAACGTCGCGCCGCTTTTGCGAAATTCTCCTTTGATCACAACCAGCACGTCAGCGCCGCTGGAATCCGCCTCGAGCGCGGCCCGCAGCGCAGCGCCGCCGCTGCCAACGACCAGCACATCCGTACTGACTTCCCTGCACCTGTCACTCATGCCTGCTTCCCCTGTTTTCATCGACGCGTACGGCACGCTCGCCGCATGGATGGCTTCATTCCCGCTTCACGCGACTCCGCCTTTTGCCGCGGCCGCCGCAACGGCCTCGGCGTCCTCGGCAACGCCGATCACGCCGTCCGCCAGCAGCGAATCGATCATCGGCCGGTTCATTCCCGCCCCTGACAAGATTTCGATCGTGTGCGCGCCCAGCCGTGGCGGCGGCATACGGATAGCTGGCGCGCTGCCGTCGTAGCGCACCGGGTGATTGACGAGCGTCACGGGGCTGCCGGTTGCACCTTCGACTGTCTCGAAGCTCTTCAAGTGGCGCACCTGCGGATCGGCGACCACCTGCGCATAATCGTTGACGCGCGCGTGCCAGACATGATGCCGTTCGAATAGTGGCAACCAGTGCGCCGTCGTGTCCTGCGCAAGCCGACGCGCAAGCCGGTCGGAGATTTCCTGCTGCTCGTCGAATGCGCGCTTCGCGGGAATCCGTTCCTTTTCCGGGATCTCGAGGATCTGATAGATGATGTCGAGAGGACTCAGCGACAATGCGATGAAACCGTCCGCAGTTGCGTATATGCCGTACGGTGCGGGGAAGTACCAACCTGATACACGCCCCGCCTGTCGCACGTCGTCATGGCCGTCGCCGTTCAGGAAACACGTGAGAGACTCCTGTTGCAGATCGAGCGCAGCCGCCAGCAAGCTTACGTCGACCCGGCAACCCTCGCCCGTACGCTCACGGTTGAGCAGTGCTGTCAGGATGCCGTTCGCATAGAGCGCAGCGCCGTGATGATCGACGACGGACACGCCCACCGCGCGCGGACCGTCCTGCCGGGTTCCGGTGATTGTCGCGATACCCGACATGGCCTGAATGATCAGGTCCTGCCCTGGCCGGCTGGCATAGGGGCCGTCCGGACCGAATCCCGAGCCCGACGCATAGATGAGGTCCGGCTTGACTGTCCTGAGTGCCTCATAACCCAATCCCAGCTGTTCCATCACACCGGGACGGTAGTTTTCGGCGACGACGTCGACTTGTGGCAGCAATCTCATGACGATATCGATCGCCCGCGCGTCCTTGAGATTGAGCGCCAGACTGCGTTTATTGCGATTACCCATCAGAAGCAGCATCGTCTGTCCATCGATGGCGCGGTTCGCGCCGCCCCATTTGCGCTGAAATGCGCCGTCGACAGGTTCGACCGATATGACTTCGGCCCCGCAATCGGCGAGGTGCTGCACGCCCAAAGGCCCCATCAGAAAATGATTGAAGCTGAGAATGCGGATACCGTTCAGCCCGTTCATGCAATCTCCGTTACGTGGTGAGTCCGGCTATCTGGCGAGGTGGACCAAGGCCCTGCTGAACTCCGCGTTCACCCTGAACGTTCGAGCGACCGCGGCGTGGATACCTGGGTCGACGCCCGTCAAAACTAGAGGTAAGCGTTGCTCATCGCCGTCGAAAGGCGCATGTGCGACGCACCAGTGATCAGCGACCCTTGAAGTGCGGCGGCCGCTTCTCGACGAATGCGCGGTGGCCTTCGGCGCGATCCTCGGTCTTGAACACGTCGAGATTCGCCTGATGCTCCCGCTCCAGGCCTCGTTGAAGGTCGGTCTCGAATGAATCGAGCACCGCGCGCTTGGCCAGTCGGACCGCAAGCGGCGCGCGGGCGGCGATCAGCGACGCGATCTCGATAGCGCGCGCGATGCTGCGTGCCGGTACGACGACCTCGGTCACCAGTCCGTGGCGCTCGGCCTCGGCTGCCGTCAGCGGTTCGCCGGTAAGCACGAGTTTCATCGCCAGTGTCTTGCCGAGCACCCGCGGCAGGCGCTGGGTGGCGCCATCGCCCGGTAGCGCGCCGATGATGATCTCTCGCTGCGAGAAGGTCGCGTCGTCCGCCGCGACGACGATATCGGCCAGCATCACCAGCTCGTGGCCACCCCCGATGGCGAAGCCGTTGACCGCCGCGATCAGCGGCTTCGAAAACGTTTCAATCGCCTTCCAGCTCGCGAGGCGCACCGGGTCCGCGTACGCTGCGACCCCGCGTGCCGCCATGTCGGCAATATCCGCCCCCGCGCTGAAGAAACGTTCGCCGCCGGTGAGCACGACAGCCCTGACGTCGTCGCTGACTTCGGCTGCCGCGAGGACGCGTGCCAGTTCCGCCAGCAGCGGCACGCACAGCGCATTGCGCTTATCGTGATGATTCAACGTGATCGCCCAGACGAACTCAAGTGGTTGTTCCAGCTTCAGGTACTGCAGGTCCTCCCATGCGGCTAGCGGGATCGGCGCCGCGCCGCTTCGGTCGATGTGAGCCGTGTTCATGATGAGCCTCTCGGTAATTCGATCGCCTTGCGCGTGCGAACGGTCGACGCATACGGGATCGTGGAGATTGGGCCAATGGCGTGCAGCCGGCGGCCCATCGTCCTCGTGTTATTTGATTGCCAGCAGGTTCGGCAGGAAGCGTGGGATATGCGGGAAGACAATGATCAACAGCAGGTCGACCGCCAGCGCGAAGATGAACGGCAGGATCGCCCGAGTCGCTTTTTCGACGGACACACCGCCGATCGACGCAGCCGTAAAAAGGCAAAAACCGATCGGTGGCAGGTTGATGCCGATGGCCGAGTTGACCAGCACGATGACGCCGAACACCACCGGGTCGATATGCATCTGCACGACGAGCGGCAGGAACACAGGGATCACCACCGCGATACTCGAGATCGTTTCCAGTACCGTATGGGCTACGAGAAGGAAGAGATTGATCAGGATCAGCAACACGAACGCGCTGGTCGTCACGGCCAGGAAGCTGTTGGCGACGTGCAACGGGATCTGCGCCTCAATCAGATAGCGGCCGAGCACGAACGCGAGCCCGAGAAGAAACGATACCCGCGTGGTATTGATGGCCGTGCGCGTGAGTATTTCCCTGAATTGCGACAGCTTGAGCGACTTGAAGATGAAGACGCTCACCAGCGTCACGTAGAGCGCCGCGACGACGCCTGCTTCAACCGGCGTGAAGACGCCGCCGAGGATGCCGCCCAGAATGATCACGGGAGTCAGCAATGCCCAGATCGCCTGTCTGAACGTGGTCCACAGCCGCCTGGCGGAGAACGCTTCGACCGCCGTATAGTTCTGGCGCACGGCAGTCACATAGTTCACGAGCATGAAGGAAACGACCACCAGCAGCATCGGCACGATCCCCGCGACGAACATCGTTCCGACCGAAACGTTGGCGGTGTAGGCGTACACCAGCATGCTCATCGACACGGGCGAAAGCAGTCCGAGTGAGCCCGCTGCCGACTGCAGCGCCACTGCGAACGCGCGTGAATATCCCTGCTTGACCATCCCGGGAATCATGACCGAGCCGATCGCTGCGGTGTCAGCAGTCGCCGAGCCGGAGAGGTCGGCGAAGAACATGCTTGCGACGATCGTCACCTGCCCGATGCCGCCGCGCATAAAGCCGACAAGCGCCTGCGAAAAGTCGATGATGCGGCGCGAGACGCCGCCCGCATCCATGATGGCGCCTGTCAACATGAAGAACGGGATAGCCAGCAGGCTGACGTTATTCAGGTTCGAAAACAGCTGCTGCGGAATCACCAGCAGCGGGGTTCCATTCAGCGTCAATGCAATCGTCGCCGCAATGCCGATGCAAATGGCCACCGGTACACCCAAGCCGAGAAACCCGGCCCCTAGAGCGAGTGCCCACATGTTGATTCACCTCAGATATGTTCGGAGACGCCCTGCAACAGAGAGGGCCTCGTTTGCGCGCCGGGCGCGAGATGGGAAACCGCGATTCGCACCGCGGAATGAAAGACCAGCAACGCGCCGCCGACGGGAATCGAGAGGTACGGGTACACCATCGAGATCGGCAGAGAGGTCGCGGTTTCGGTGCCCATCAGTTCCAGCATGTCGCCACCGTACATAACGAACACCACGCCGAGCGCGAGGACTACGCAGTCGGTAAGGTCCGCCAGTGTCTGCGCGAAGGCGGGCGGACAACGGTCGGCCAGTACCCGCACCTCCGGATGCACCCGCAGCTTGGCTCCTGCCGCCGCACCGAGGCACGTGAGCCACACGAACAGATAAGCCGCGAGCTCGTCGGACCACGACAGCGAGTTGTGCAGGATGAAGCGAAAGACCACCCCGAGGCCAGCGACGAGCACCATCATGAGAAGCAGTCCACCGCAGAGGAACAGCGTGGTCTTCAGGACCAGGTCGTCGATAAACAGGAGATTACGGGCAAGCTTTTCCATCGCACTCTCCCTTCATTTCGAAGCGACAGCGGACTTGTCGGCCGCCTTGATTTCCTGGTAAAGCGCCTGGCCATCGGGAATGTCGCTGAGCAGGCCCTGGCGCGCCCTTTCGGTCGCGGCCGCCCACGGCGCCGTGTTTATCTCGGTCACCTGGGTGCCATTCTTCTTCATCGTTGCGAGCGCGTCGTCGTACTCGTGCTTGTATTCCTTCATGTCGTAATCCGCGGCGACGGCGGCGGCGGCCTGAAACGCCTTCTGTTCGTCAGGCGAAAGACGCGTCCAGGCGCTTTTGCTCATTGCCAGCACCACGGGCAAGTAGTTCACGTGGGTCAGGTAGTAATGCTTGGCGACATCGGAAAATTTGTCCTGGATGAACTGCTCCGGTGAGGTATCGCCGCCGTCGACCAGGCCTTGCGAAAGCGCCAGAAATAACTGGTTATAAGGGAGCGGCGTCGGGTTTGCGCCCAGTGCCTTATATCCCGCGATATAGCCGCTGCTCTGCATCACTCGCACTTTCATATCCTTCATGTCACCGAGCGAAGCAACGGGCTTTTTAGCCGTGAACAAATTGCGTTCGCCCACCGACAGCCACGTCAGGCCGATCATATTGACCGCCGGCATCATGTCGAGGAACTTGCGGCCGACCGGTCCTTGCAGAACCCGGTTGGCGTCGTCGATGCTGTTAAAGAGATAAGGCGTATCGAAGATCTGCCACTGCTTGATCGTGTTTCCAATCGGCGCCTGTGCGGAAATCATGAGCTCCTGCGTGCCGGTGCGCAGCGCTTGCGCCATCTGCACTTCGCCGCCGAGCTGTGACTGCGGGAAGATCTCGATCTTGACCTTGCCGTGGGTTCGCTGCGCGACCTCCTTCGCGAACACCTGGGCAGTCAGCTGATAGTGGTTGTCGGGAGCGAGGGTATGCCCCAGCTTCATGACGATCGGGTCGTCGGCACGGGCAACGCTGGCGACAACGACGCCTGCTGCGAGCAGCGTACCTACCATCATGGCACGTCCTGCGCGGCGCGCGTTAAAGAATGATTTCATTTCGTCTCCTTCCGTACTGGAATGTAATTTTCGCGCCGCGTCAGGTCGATCCGTCTGCAGGCGCTTCAAGTATTCGTGAGTGCACGCAACGGGCGTTAGGACCGGTCGCCCGATTTCTTGTACTTTTTTACGGCGTCCTCGATAGCAAGCGCCTCACAATCTGTGTGGCGACTTATCCAGCGCACACGAGGAAACCCTTGGCGATATTGACTAATGACTGACCGGAGTCAATTCGCAGGCCGCTTGCGGATCGGCCGAAGACTGCAATCACTGCGTGCGTGCAGTCAAAAAAGTCCAAGCATTCGCCCAAACCGTCCTAACGGTCAGCAACCCGCACTCATTAAATTTGAGTCACGCCCGCCGGCCCCAATCAACAAGGAACAGGCCGGCTCCACAACCGACACTCACCTTCAGAACCACCATGGCCAAACGCCCGCACATGGATTGTTACGCGGTCGGCGACACCGCCGATTTCGCCAAGACCGTAACTGAATTCGATATCTACGGCTTCGCCGGGATCGTCGGCGATTTCTATGCCGTGCATTTGAACGAGGAATTCGCCAAAACCACGCGCTTCGAGAAGCGCATCGCGCAAGGATGTCTGTCGGTCGGCTTCTTATCGACTGTGATGGGCTATATGGCGCAAAAGGCGCCGAGCCCCGGTGCGGTTTCTTACCGCTACGACATCACGTTCAACGCGCCGGTATTTATCGGCGACACGGTCACTGCCCGGCTCACGCTGCGCGAGAAGGACGACGATCGCAACATATGCGTGTTCGGAGCAGAGGTCACGCGCCAGGACGGCACGGTGGTCGCATCTGGCGATACCTATCTGAAGGTGCTGTAACACAGCGCCCCGCCTTCAACCCATCTACCGCTTTTTCACAGAGTCGAACATGCCGCATTGGTTAAACGAACAACACACCGCGATACGCGACGCCGTGCGCCGTTTCGCGGAAAACGAAATCGCTCCTGTCTCGGAAGAGCTTTGGGAAGCGGAAGCCTTTCCTTATGACATCTGGCAACGTGCCGGCGAGCTCGGCTTCGCCGGCCTGCCCTATCCGGAGAGTTGGGGTGGCGGCGGTGGCGAATGGCTTTCCTATGTGATCGTGTTAGAGGAACTGGCACGGGTAGATTGTGCGATCGCCAACTCGCTCATGGCCAATTCGACGGTCGCGAGCCTGCTCTCCAACTATGGCACCGATGAGCAAAAGGACCGCTATTTGCGCCCGATCCTCGACGGCCGCAAGGTCGGCGCGATCGGATTATCGGAGCCCAACGCAGGCTCCGACGCGGCCAACATCGCGACGCGTGCGACGCTGGAAGGCGACCGATGGATCATCGATGGATCAAAGACCTTCATTAGCAATTCCGGCACGGAAGTAACCGGACCGGTCGTCATCGCCGCGGTAACGGGCACGCGCCCTGACGGCCGCAGGGAAATTTCCAACTTCATCGTGCCTAACGGCACCCCCGGTTTCAGCTACGGACGCAAGCTGCGCAAGATCGGCTGGCGCGCATCGAGCACCTACGAGTTGTACTTCGAGCGCTGCGCGATCCCGGCCGCCAACCTGCTCGGCGAACGCGGTGCGGGCTTGCGACAGACGCTCGGCCAGATCAGCACGGGCCGAATCCTGATCGGCGCGCTCGCGCTAGGCATCCTGCAGGGTTCACTGGATCGGTCGATCGCGTACATGAAGGAGCGGCGCGCATTCGGCAAGCCGATCGCCGAGTTCCAGGCGCTGCAGTTCAAGATCGCCGACATGGCGGCCCACGCGCACGCCGCGCGGCTGATGCTCTACGATGCCGCCGCGCTGAAAGACGCGGGCGTTCGCTTCGATCAGCCAGCGTCGATGGCCAAGCTCTTCGCCACCGAGCGCGCGATGGAGGCGGCTCATCAGGCGTTGCAGATACATGGCGGTTACGGCGTGATGAGCGAGTACCCGGTGTCGCGCGCATTCGGCGACGCCAAGGTGTTGGAGATCGTCGAGGGGACCTCGGAGATTCAAAGAATGATCATTTCGCGAAACCTGCTTGCCTGAGCCCTCAGTCAAACAGATACGGACACGCGGTCAGGAGACAAGTCATGCTAGAAGGCATCAAGGTGCTAAGTTTTACTCACTTCTTGCAGGGCCCCGCCGCCGTGCAGATGTTGGCTGACGTCGGCGCGGACGTAATCAAGATCGAACCGCCGGGCGGCGCGTTCGAGCGCAGTTGGACCGGCTTCGATGCGTATGTCGAAGGGGTGAGCATGTTTTTCCTGCTCGGCAATCGCAATCAGCGCAGCATCTCGCTGGATCTGCGCGACGAGCGCGCGAGAGAGATCGTCTGGCGGCTGATCAAGGAAGCCGATGTCCTGATCGAAAACTACCGCCCAGGCGTCCTGCAGCGCATGGGCTTCGGTTACGACGATGTCCGCGAGATCAATCCGCGGCTCGTGTACTGTTCGTGCACCGGCTACGGGTCATCGGGACCCTATCTCAAGCGGCCAGGGCAGGACCTGCTGCTGCAGGCCATGAGCGGCATGACGATGCTCTCCGGCGAAGCCAATTCCCCGCCCACGCCAGTCGGATCCGCGATCGTCGACCAGCACGCGGCGGCGTTGGCAGCCTTCGGCGTCGTCGCGGCCTTGCAGGCGCGTGAACGTACCGGCAAAGGCACGCTGGTCGAAAGCAACCTGCTCAACGCGGCGCTCGATCTTCAGATCGAGCCGTTCACCTACTACCTGAACAAGGGACCACTCTGGCCGCGCACAAACCCGTCGACCGGCAGCCGGTTCCATCCGGCGCCCTACGGGATTTACCGGACTCTCGACGGCTGGATCGCCGTTTCGCTCACGCCGACCGAGAAGCTGGCGGCGGCCTTGTCTCAACCCATGCTGTCCGCGTTTTCGCACCCAAAGGACAACGTGCGCCGCCGCGACGAATTGAACCGCATCGTGTACGACGCGCTGACCACGCGCACGACGGCCGACTGGATGACGACCTTCGACGAGCACGACATCTGGTACGCGCCCGTGAACGACTACGATCAGGTCGAGGCCGACCCGCAAGTGGCGCACAACCGCATCATCATGGAGGTCGACCATCCGCAGGCCGGGCCGGTTCGTTTGCTCGCGCATCCGGTTCGATACGACGGCGCAGCACCACCGCTCACCCGTCAGCCGCCGCGGCAAGGCGAGCACACCCGCGAGGTGCTCGCCGAACTCGGCTACGAGCCGCACGAAATCAATACGCTGGTCGAAGCCGGCGCGGCGCTGACCGAGCGGAGAACCGCATGAACACTCATCCGAATCAGTGCCACGAGATGCTGCGCTTTGACGATATCCAGATTGGCCGCTGCCAGATCCTCGTGCGTACGATCGCGGAAAGTGACGTGAACGCTTTCGGCCATCTGTCGGGCGACCTGAATCCGTTGCACATGGATCGGCACTTCGCGGCACGCACGCCATTCGGCCAGCGCGTGGCGCACGGCCTGCTGACCGCGGCATTGGTGTCGACGACGCATACCGGGTTGACCGGTCCCGGCTTCGTCTACGTTGGGCAGGAGTTGCGCTTTCTCGGACCCGTCTTCATCGACGATACGATCAAAATCCATGTGACCGTAGTCGAGAAAAAACCCGCCAAGCGCATCCTCGTGATGGACACGATGATTCGCAATCAGGACGGCAAGACGGTGCTGACCGGCCTGTCGGCGCTGAAGGAATTGCGTTTCCAATGAGCTGACAATTAGCAGGCGAGGCCAAACCCGTGCGGGTTTTCGACAACAGCCGTCACGCCGCTTTGCTAATTACAATTACGCCACGTTCGATGCCGAATCGGCGAAGGAGAAACAGCACGCTTGACTTAGCCAGGGAGTGAGCTGGCTGAGCGAGCCAGATAAGTGCGCTGGATGCAGGAGACAAATCAAATGCCTAGCGGTTGTGGATGTGAGTTGCCGGTCTTCAAGATCGCCCACTATGAGTATGGGTCGCGAATCAAGTCGATCGATTTTCATCTCGCGCCTCTCGAAGATATGAAATCGACGTTGCCGTATCCTCATCGGCACGAGTTCTATCACATCGTCTGGGTCGAGTTGGGCAGCGGCCACCACATCATCGACTCGATTCGCTACGAGGTGCGGCCCAATACGCTTTTTTTCATGGCCCCGGGCCAGATCCACGATTTCGCGTTGTCCGAAGACACCGTCGGGCACGCGATCAGTTTCTCGTCCGAATTTTTCGCGTTCAAGGTGCAGAACCGCCATTCGCAGACCGAGATTCCCGTCTACGATTTCGAGCGAATTCCTAACACGGTTTATATGAGCGACGCACAAGCTCAGGACCTTCATCGTGTGCTGGATGGAATCAATGCGGAATATCAGGGTGAAGAGGCAGGCTACGAGGACGTGATCTGGTCATATCTGCGGGTTCTGCTAATCAAGTCCGCGCGCCTGGGCGGCGACGCCGTCACCGAGGTCAATTCGTCGCGTAGCGTGCTGTTGTCGCGACGCTTCAAAAGCCTGCTGGAAAAACATTTCGCTACAATCCACGACGTCGCTCGCTACGCATGCCTGCTGAACGTCACGGAACGCGCGTTGAACGATGCAACGCGCCAGGCGCTCGGTAGCACAGCGGCCAAGCTGATTCGTGAACGCGTGATGCTGGAAGCGAAGCGTCTGTTGCTGCATTCGGAGGTCAATGTGGCGGAGATCGCAACACAGCTTGCCTTCGACGACCCGGCCTACTTCAGCCGATGTTTCCGCAAGCACACGGGCCGCTCGCCAATCGACTTCCGCCGCAGCCTGGAGAAACTGAGCATTTGAAGCAGTGGGACGATAGGCGTCCGGGTGCGACGTAGGAAAGTCCAATATAAGCCGCGCTTCGTCCTAACCGCTGGAACCGCCGCGCTCCTAGAATTTGCGTGCCCCCGTCACTCGGGAAACGCGAAAGTCATCAGGAGACAAAGCCGTGAATGCTTCGTACCAAGACCAAGGACTGTTCTCTGACCGGTCCGCCCTCTTCACCGATATCCTCGATCGCATTGCGACCAAAGTTGCAGAGGACGAGCCGACGCTCGGCGTCGAATTCCCCCAGATCACAGCGCCCGACGGAAAGTGGGTCCGGCTTCCGGCGTCGCTGTCCGCAGGCTACAGCGGTTCAGCGTGGAGCCACGGCAATTGGTTTTGTGGGTTCTGGGTCGGACTTTTGCTGACGTCGTATTTGCACACCGGCAACGACAAATACCTCTCGTGGGCCCGCGAGCGCATGCGTCTCGTCGCGCAGCGCGCGCAGGATCCTAACACGCACGACATCGGCTTTATCTTCGACAGCAGCGCCGTCCCCGGCTACGAAATCACCCGCGACTCGTGGTACGCGCAAATTGCGATGGAAGCCGCGGACAAACTGCGCGCGCGTCTTGTCACCACGCGCAGCGGCGCCTATCTCGCTTCCTGGGGTCCGCTTGACGATCCGCGCGGACGCAGCGCCTCGGCTATCGACACGATGGCTAATCTATCGTTGCTTTACTGGGCGGCGAACCATTCCGGGGACGGCAGTTATCGCCTCGCCGCCGAAGCGCACTCCGTCATGACCGCCAAGGCGTTTATCCGCCCCGACGGTTCGACTTATCACGCGGTGGAGTACGACGTGACAACCGGTGCGCGTCAGCGCGGCTACACGTTTCAAGGCGCATTCGACGAATCGGCGTGGAGCCGGGGCCAGGCGTGGGCCGTCTATGGCTACGTGAACACGGCGCGTGAGACCGGCAAGCGCAACTGGCTAGACCTTGCCGGGCGGCTAGCGGCGTACTATCTGCGCCGGCTCGATGGACGTCCTGTGCCACCGTGGGATTTCGACGCCACTGGCGCGGACGCGGAAATCAAGGACACTGCCGCAGCAGCGGTGATGGCGTCAGCGCTGATCGAGATGGGCCGTCTGCATCCCGACCCTGCTGATGCGGTTCGCTGGCGCGAACACGGACTCGCGATGCTCGAAGCTCTATGTCGTGACGAGTTTGCCTACGAACCTGCGCAGCGGGGACTTTTGAGGAATTCCTGCTATTCGAAGCCGCACAATGAAGGCGTCGATGGCGCGACGATGTTCGGCGATTTCTTCTTCGCGGAAGCACTGAGTCGCGTGATGCTGCCAGGCAGGCTTCGGCCGGCCGACACGCGACGCGTATCGCTCGCTTGAAGCGTGTCTCCCTCGCGGTTCCCAACTCTCGCTAGCCAGGCCGTCCATGATATCGAACGATCTTCCGCATTTTGTACCTACTGACCTATCCGATGCCCTGCTGGTCGGACGCATCTGGCGAAACGCGCCGATAGACGGGCCGTCGGTCGTCGTTGTTCGTGCCGGTCAGGCCTTCGACATCACGGCGTCGGCGCCGACGACCTCCGATCTGTTCGAGCACGTGGACCTCGTCAAGTTTGTGCATCACGTCGAGGGCGAGGCGCTTGGTCCCGTCGAGAACATCGGCCGCGCATTGCTGGCGCCGTGCGATCTTCAGGCCATCAAGGCATGCGGCGTGACCTTTGCCGCGAGCCTGCTCGAACGGGTCATTGAAGAACAGGCTAACGGCGACGCGACTCAAGCCGGCACGATCCGGGCGACGATCGCGCAACTGATCGGCACTGATCTCTCCAGGATTCGCCCCGGCACGGCGGTTGCCGACTGTCTGAAGCGGGAACTGGAACGGCGCGGCACATGGTCGCAATATATGGAGGTCGGCATTGGGCCGGACGCAGAGGTGTTCACCAAGTCTCAACCGATGTCGGCGGTCGGCCACGGCGCGGACGTTGGGCTGCACCCGGCCTCCCGCTGGAACAATCCCGAGCCAGAAATTGTGCTGGCGGTAAACAGCCGCGGAACGATCGTCGGCGCAACCCTCGGCAACGACGTCAACCTCCGCGACATCGAGGGCCGCAGTGCGTTGCTGCTCGGCAAAGCGAAAGACAACAACGGCTCATGCGCGATCGGTCCTTTTATCCGGTTGTTCGATGAACGCTTCACCATGGACTCGGTGCGGGCGGCCAGCGTGTCGCTCAGGATAGAAGGCGCGGACGACGGATTTATTCTCGAAGGCGTGAGCCACATGCGCGAGATCAGCCGTGACCCAGAGGAACTTGTGGCCCAGACTGCCGGGCCGCATCACCAGTATCCAGACGGCTTCATGCTGTTCCTCGGCACGATGTTCTCTCCAATTGAAGACCGGCATGCTCCGGGCAGCGGCTTCACGCATCACCTCGGGGACAAGGTGACGATTGCAACGCCGGAGCTCGGCGCACTTGTCAACACCGTGCAGTCGTCAACCGAAATCGCGCCCTGGCGATTCGGCGTACGCGCTCTTTACGAGACCCTTGCAAAACGGCGGGCGCTTGCCCGCGCCATGGCGTAGGTAAGCGATGCGTAAATCCGGCGCTGAGCGCGATAAAAAAATTTCCGCGAGACCGGCGGTGACGGTCAGTCGAAGGCGGCCTGTCGCGTCACCCGGCTTAGAAAAGCTGATTCGAGCCGCAATTGTCAACTTGCCGAGGGTTAGACCGCACGACGGCAGGTGTGACGACTGGTCCGAAAGCAGTCGATCGAAGTGGCGATGGGTCTTTCGCAATCGGAGTATTTCTCGGCGCTGCCGTGCACACTTTTGTACGTCCAGAGTGCGCTTCGGGTGGTGGTGTCGTCGCTTGTCTAGAGGCGAAACACCCGCCGTGATCCGGTCGAAGTGTCTCAGCGCCTCGTAACAACTCGTGCCGAAGGCGAGATGGAACCTGGATCTCAAGCTCTTGCGCCCATGAGAAACCCTCTTCTTCACCCTGAAACTTTCGCAGATCGGCGCGCAGGCGTGGTTCAGCCACCCCGCACTATTGCATCCGCGGCTCCCATCGATCACGGACCCGTCGGAAAGCCCGAGGAGAAAGGTATGTCCCTCGACGCCTTCGCGCCGGTGACGACGCAAAATCCATTTATCTGTCCGACGTCGGCGAGTTGCGCCCTATCGCCGCCCGTCACTCACGGAAACGCTGTGCGGCCCTGCTCACTGCTCGCAAATGGAATCCCCGAACAGATCCAGGGTAGTGCCACGCTGCCGCGCCGGCAGTGCGCCACTGCGAAGCTCGGCAACCACTGCCTGCGGCAGCCACGCGTCTTCCATCGCGTCGATGCCCTTCTCGATCAACTGCTTGAGGAAAAACGACTGGCTGCGCCCTGTGATGTCCGCCAGCAGTCTCAATCGCTGTTCGATCGCCGCCTCGACGCGGACCGCGATGACGTGCGAGCTGTTCCCTGACTTCCTTCTCAACCTCGGCTCCTGATTGCATCTGTGCGCCGCAGACCGGCGCCTTCGCGCGCTGTTTTACCACAAGCGGACCGAACGGCGTTGGGTACCGGAGATTGCTGCCTGGACTCGCGCCGCGTCGACGGCGAAATGGTGTCCACGCCCGGTCCCATCCTGGCGTCGGGCGGAGTAAGGAAGTTACCGTCGATACGGATACCGCGCCATCCCTCACAAGGGTGTCCGCACACCAATCCGTGAAGATGCGTTTGCGAAAAAATATCGCAAAACGAAGCTATCAAGATAAGTTTTCTTCTCTTTACGGCGGCGTTTCGTTGCATGAGTTGGGCAATACAACACGAGGCGGCTGATGACGCGGCCGCGCCGGTCCGGCACTGATCAGTCATTGATGCACGGCGCCGCAGCACTGGAGACTTTTGCTACGTACTCCATATTGATTGACGCAAAGAGTCGGCGATGGTAGCCTCTTCAGCGTGGCTCCCCATCGCCGTTCCTCTTTCGTTACATACCAAGGATCTCTCCCAAACGACGCACTCCACCGTGCTGACCAGCACGTCGATTGATGCCGGAGCTGGCAACTGGCGCTAATGGACTTCGCTAGCATTCATCGCGAACGCCAACTGCTGCCGGGTTCCTGGAGCAGTTCGGGCTAGCACCGGAGTTACGACCCCAAGTTCGCGTGATTCGATCATCGCGCGCTGGCCTCGCGCCTCGGCGACGACCGGGACGATGCGCGCCTGGTAGCGCAGCAGCGTGCCGATCGGCGGCGCTTGCCGGCGGACTCCTGATCGTTCCTTTTGCATGGCGAACTGGTGTTCAGACCGTTGCCACGCCGCTGGCCGGATTGACTTTCGGCCGGCGGTCCTGCCAGGTCCGAGGCGACCGGTCCAGGTGGTCGACTGCGCATGGCCAAACGAAGGATGCGGACAACGTTGTCCGGCGACGCCGGACGGCGACGAGCCATCCGTCACCGCCGTCTGCCGCGCGAACAGATCATGGCCCGCTGTCAGCCCGCTGTCAGCCCGCTGTCAGGCGCCGTTCACGGCCTCCTTGAACGCCTTGCCCGCCGTGAACCTGACCGTCTTCGCCGCAGCGATCTGGATCTCGGCGCCGGTCGCCGGGTTACGGCCGACCCGCGCTGCGCGCGCGCCCGTTGAAAACGAGCCAAACCCGATCAGTGGCACGGTGTCGCCCTGGGTGACCGCCGTCGTGATGGTGCCGATCAGCGCATCGAGGGTTTCGGCGGCCAACGCCCTGCTGGTACCGGTCTTCACGGCGACGGCGTCGACGGGTTCCTGCTTGTTCATCTGGTTTCCCCGTTGGGGTGATAGGACGCCGCCCACCCTCCCCGATCCACAGCCCCGCGCGCAATGAGCGTTCAACGTCCGCAGTCGTGACCGATGCCCGGACAGGACAACCTCCAGTGCCAGGCCGGTACCCCTTTCGGCCAAGGCGCGCACACCCACCCTCCTTCTGAGGGCAGCGCCGCGGATTGATGCCGCCCGCTCATCGATTCAACTGGCGATAGCGCGTACCACTCCCTTGACGCGCGACAACGGGAGCCCGAGGGTCGACCCACGTCGGCGACGTGGTCCACGGGTGCACCCAGCGCGGGCCCGGAGTCGCCAGTCGCCCCGACGACACTCCGGCCGACTCCTCTGCGAAAGAACCCTGCCATTGGTCCGCATCCCACCGCTGTCCTGTCGTTCGCCTCCATCGCGGCCTGTCCGTGGCGATGGCGCCGAAGGAGTGGCAAGCCAGCCCGCGGGGTGGCTGATCCGAAGGCCGCCAGCGATTGCGCTGGCCGCGATAAGGGCGTTTATCACGGCGAAACCTTTTTTAATCGCGACAAATGCGGTTTTTTTGCGTCAGGCCTGTGCGTAATCTAATGTGGAAATCCCGCCCTGCGCCCCGGGCCGCGGGTTTCTGCCCGTCGCCCCGGCGCGCTGCCGTGTTGCAGTGCTGCTTGCCGGAGTCCGCCATGGCCCGCCCTGCCGCTGTCACCCCCGATGCGATCCGCACCACCGTGCTCGCGATGCTGGCCGAAGCGGGCGAGACCGCGCCCGCGTCCGACGCGCGCTTCCGCAAGATCGTGTCGGTGCGCAAGCTGCGCGCACGCCTCGGCGCGGGCGATCCCGCGACGCTGTCACGGCATCTCAACGCGATCGAGGCGGAGATCGTGCAGGCGGGCCTGACCGGCTTCGCGGTGCCCGACGTGCCGCCGGAAATCGCCGCGCAGATGCGCGCGCTGTGGGAGGCCGCGGTCGCGACGCAACTGGCCGACGTCGTGCGGCTGCGCCAGGAAGCGGCACGCAGCCAGGAAGCGGCCGACACCGCGCGCCACGACGCGGAACTCCGCACGGAAATGCTCCGCACCGAACTCGCCGATCTCCGGGCCCAGCTGGCCGCGCGCGACGCGGAGCTGCTGGAACGGCGACTGGAAAGCCGCGCACTGGTGGAGCGAACGCGCCTGCTGGAATCAGCCAGCACAGAACTCCAGTCGCAACTTGCGACCGCCGGGCAGACGGCTGCGCAGGCCGGGAAGAACCACGCCAGTGAACTGGCTGCCGAACGGGTGCGCTATGAAGGCCTGTCCCGACAGCTGTTGCGGGAAACCGCACACCAGCGCGAAGCCTTCCAGACCGAGCGGCAGCGCCTCGAGGGCGACATCACCCGGGCGGCCGAGCGCGTGGGCGCGCTGGAGGCACTGCGCGAGCGGCTGCTCACGGAACTGGCGGAGCAGCGGAATGCGCAGCAGCAGGCGGCGGCCGAAGCGGCCGCCCTCACCACGGTGGTCGAGCAGCAGCGCCAGATGCTTGCGCTCGTCGGCACAGTAACCGCAAATGCCCCCTCCGCGGCGACCCGCCGCCCGGCGCGCCCCGCCGTGAGAACGGGCCATGCCGGCCACGCCGGCCAATCCGGACAGAAGCCGGCCTCGGCGAGGAAAGTACGATGAACCCATCTGACTGGCTCGATACCGGCTGCCGGCCGCCGCAGCGTCTGCCCGGCTCCGTGGAGGCTGCGCTGGAATACCTCGCGCAGGCGTTGGGCCACCCGGTCTATCTCCGCTGGACTCTTACGGCCCTCAAACGGGGCTGTCCGTCGCTGGCCGATGCGAAGCGCGAGCACCCCGCCGTGTTCGCGCTGCTGCTCGAACACGATGCCGCCATCGAGTACTGGGAGCGCGGGCGCCTGCGGGTCGTGCCGGAAGCCGCGGCCCCCTCGGCTGCCACCGTGCTCGAACGCGTGCTGCGGCAGCACCGGCGGCGCTTCCGTCCCGCGGCGCCGGATGACGCACACGACGGTGTCTGCGTCGCACGCACTGGGCCTCACAGTGAGGACCTCGCGCCAGTGCCGGCCGGGGTCGAGCCGGCGTGGCTCGCGCGCGCCGGACGCTTCGCGAATCCGGTGGCGCTGACCAACACCCTCGGCGTCGCCGATGACGCGCACGCGGCAAAACTGTTCCTGCGGGAGCGCGCGTCGCACTCCCCGCACACGCTACGCGCCTACCTGTCGGAGCTGCGCCGCCTCGCCGCCTGGTGCCGGCGCGAGGGGCTCGGTCCCTTCTCCGACCTCACGCTTCAGGACCTGATCGCGTACCGCGACGCGCTGCAGGCGCCGCGTGCTGACGAGGCAGGTACGGTCCGGCGCGGGGCGCCGGCGAGCGTGTCGCGCGCGCTCGCGGCCGTCTCGAGCCTGTTCGCGTGGTGGCACCGCACCGGCTACCTGGCCGTCAATCCGGCCGAGGGACTGGCTGCCGGGCGCCGCGCGCGCATGACGTGGACCCCGGTGCGGTTCCTGCCGGCCGCCGCGCTCACGCACTGCGATGCCGTCGCCGCCGGTGACGCGCCACCCGATGTACCGCCGGTTCTCTGGCTAAGGCGCCGGGCGATCTGGACGCTCTACCGCTATGGCGGCGTGCGGCTCGCGGAACTCGTCTGGCATGAGGAACGGGCGCTGCCGCACGTGGACGTCGACGAAGCCCGGCAGTGGACCCTGCACGTGCTCGGCAAGGGCCAGCGGCTGCGCGCGATCCCGCTACCCAGCGCCTGCCTGCCCGCGCTGCGGGCGTACCGGCGCGCCGTCGGACTGCCGGAAGATCCGCCGGCCGAGGAACGCCTGCCGCTGATCCACAGTGAGCGCGGCCGGGCACTCGGCGCGAGCGGACTGTACGACGCGGTCCGGGCGTTATTCACGCTGGCCGCGGCCCGCGTGCCGGCCGAGGACCGCGCGATGCAGGCGGCCCTGCAACGGGCCTCGACGCACTGGCTGCGGCACGGCTATGCGCGCACCCTCGTGGTCGACCATGGCGTGCCACTGCCGGTCGCCCAGGTGCTGCTGGGCCACGCGTCGGTGCAGACCACGGCGGCCTATGCGCGCACCGGCCAGAGTGAGGCCCGCGCGTTTGTCGAGGGGAGTTTTCCGCACGACGATTAACCCGCCGCGGCAAAAACGGAAACATCTTGATTGACACTTCGACCAAGGTTCATCGCTGATCGACTTCCCTACTTCCGCTCTTGACCGTTCCTCGGCCATTGCCGACATTGGGGTGGTCTCGGTTGTGCGTCAGCAATGTGGCGGATTGCTGACGGTGGCGGCATCGAGCAGCCGGACGGCAGCTTCCAGCGTCAGCGAACTCACACTTCCGGTAGAGTCGAGATGTGGCGCGGTAGCGGTAGGTTCGGTTTGTCTGTTGCCGCCCCTTTCGTCTGGCGGTGCCCGAATAACTTCACCCTAACCCCGTTTCCACACCCCGCTCATCGAACCGGACAT
>NZ_VZQP01000084.1:0-22269 GCF_014397655.1 Paraburkholderia sp. UCT31 | reverse complement strand
GATGTCTCGTGGGCTCGGAGATGTGTATAAGAGAAAGTGGCTATGCTTGTGCGCATAACCAGCACCGCACCGGGCGCGCAATTTACGATTCCGTTTCATCCACCCCGTCCACTTCCGCCGCACGAGGATCGCCGCCGATGACCCGCTACCGCGATTTCCACCGCCGCTCGATCGACCACCCCGAAGCCTTCTGGCGCGAAGAAGCCCAGCGCATTCACTGGCACACGCCATTCGGCACCGTGCTCGACCGCTCGAAGCCGCCGTTCGCGCGCTGGTTCGTCGGCGGTCGCACGAACCTCTGCCATAACGCGGTCGACCGGCATCTGGCCGAACGCGCGCAGCAGAACGCGCTCGTCTACGTATCGACCGAAACCGGCATCGAGCGGCACTACACGTATGCCGATCTGTACGCCGAAATCAACCGGATGGCCGCCGTCATGCGCTCGCTCGGCGTGAAGCGCGGCGACGTCGTGCTGATCTATCTGCCGATGATCCCCGAGGCGCTGTTCGCGATGCTCGCCTGCGCGCGGCTCGGCGCGATCCACTCGGTCGTGTTCGGCGGCTTCGCGGCGCCGAACCTCGCCACGCGTATCGACGACGCGAAGCCCGTGCTGATCGTCACTGCCGACGCCGGCGCGCGCGGCGGCAAGGTGGTCGACTACACGCCGCTCGTCGACGAAGCGCTCGCGCGCGCCATGCACAAGACACCGTATGTGCTGCTGATCGACCGGCAGCTCGCGCCCGCGCGACTGAACGCGCCCTACCTCGTCGCCTACGAGCCGCTGCGCGAACAGTTCTTCGACGCCCACGTCCCGTGCGAGTGGCTCGAATCGAACGAGCCGTCGTACGTGCTGTACACGTCGGGCACGACCGGCAAACCGAAGGGCGTGCAGCGCGATGTCGGCGGCTATGCGGTCGCGCTCGCGGCATCGATGGAATACATCTTCGAGGGCAAGCCCGGCGACACCATGTTCACCGCGTCCGACGTCGGCTGGGTGGTCGGCCACAGCTACATCGTGTACGCGCCGCTGATCGCGGGGCTGACCACCGTGATGTACGAAGGCACGCCGATTCGTCCGGACGGCGGCATCTGGTGGCGGCTCGTCGAACACCACAAGATCAACCTGATGTTCACCGCGCCGACCGCGATACGCGTGCTGAAGAAGCAGGACCCGGCGCTGATGAAGGCAGCCGATCTGTCGAGCCTGCGCACGCTGTTTCTTGCCGGCGAACCACTCGATGAACCGACCGCCGAATGGATCTCCAACGCGTTGAACAAGCCGGTGATCGACAACTACTGGCAGACCGAAACCGGCTGGCCGATGCTCGCGATTCCGCGCGGCATCGAGGCACTGCCGACCAAGCTCGGTTCGCCGGGCGTGCCCTCGATCGGCTATAGCCTGAGCGTGCGCGACGAGCTGACCGGCGAGCCCTGCGCGCCCGGCGAGAAAGGCGTGCTGACGCTCGACTATCCGCTGCCGCCGGGCTGCATGTCGACGGTATGGGGCGACGACAAGCGCTTCGTCGGCACCTACTGGTCGAGCGTGCCGAACCAGCAGGTGTATTCGACGTTCGACTGGGGCGTGCAGGACGAGGACGGCTACGTGACGATCCTCGGCCGCACCGACGACGTCATCAACGTCGCGGGCCATCGCCTCGGCACGCGCGAGATCGAGGAGGCGCTGTCGAGCCATGCGGCTGTCGCGGAAGTCGCGGTGGTCGGTGTGACCGATCCGGTCAAGGGTCAGGCGGCGATGGCCTTCGTCGTGCTGCGCGGCGCGCAGGGAGAAGGCGACCCGAGCGAGCGCGCGCGGCTCGAAGCCGAACTGGCGATGACGGTGGACCGCCATCTCGGCTCGATTGCGCGGCCCGCGCGCGTGGTGATGGTATCGATGCTGCCGAAGACGCGCTCCGGCAAGCTATTGCGCCGCGCTATCGCGGCGCTCGCCGAAGGGCGCGAGCCGGGCGATTTGCCGACGATCGAAGATCCGGCCGCGCTGCAGCAGGTGCGCGACGCGCTCGGCGACGGCAGGAAGGAATAAGCGGGCCGATCAGCGGGCGACCAGGCGGACGAACCAGCGGGCGCTCAGCCCGCGCTGTCTCGCGTGCCGAGAAAGCGCGCGAGAATCGCGTTCGAATACGTGCCCGCGATCCCGGTCAGGAACGACATGAACGATCCGGGCGCGTGGTCGTCGGCGGTATCGGAGATCGTGCGCACGACCGCGCACGGCACGCCGTACTCGTAGCAGACCTGCGCGATCGCCGCGCCTTCCATCTCGACCGCGAGCGCGTCGGGCAGCGCGTCGCGCAACGCCGCGACGGCCGCCGCGCTCGCGACGAACTGATCGCCGCTGACGATCAAGCCGCGATGCACGCGCGGCGCGCGCGTGCCGAAGCGCGCCGCGCAGGCCGCGCCTTCCTCGGCGACGAACTGCTCGCATGCGGCGGTTAGACGGTCGGCGAGCGCCGCATCGGTGGTGAAGCGCGACATGCCGAGCAGCGGCACCTCGAAGCGCGGAAAAAGCGGCGACGCGTCGACATCGTGCTGCATCAGCGCGCTCGCAACGACGATATCGCCGACATGCACGTCGCCGCCGACACCGCCCGCGACACCGGTGAACACGATTGCCTCGACATCGAACGCGTGGATCAGCGCACTGACCGTCGCGGCCGCCGCGACCTTGCCGACGCGCGCGAGCGTGACGACGCACGGCGTGCCGTGCACGGTGCCGACGTGGTAGTCACGCTGGCCGTGCGTGACCGTGCGCACGCCGGACTCGGCGCGCATCGCTTCGATCAGGTCGCCGAGTTCCTGCGGTAACGCGGCCAGAACGCCGAGCGGCCGCCGCGCATCGTGGCTGAGATTCAAGGGCGTGCTCATTCGACCGCCTGCAATTTAGCCACCGCCAGCGCCAGCCACTTTTCGCCGTGCCGCTTGAAGCGGACCTGCGCTTTCGCGTCGGTGCCGTTGCCTTCGAGTGCGGTGATCGTGCCTTCGCCGAACTTGGTATGAAACACCTGCTGGCCGACGCGGAAGCCCGTGTCGGCCGCGCGCTGCTCGTTCGCGAACGCGGGCGCCGGCGCGGAGGTCACCGCCGCCGTCGACGCCGAACCGCCGCCGTACCCCGGCCGCGCGAACCAGTCGCGCCCGTAGCCGGCGTTGTCCGAGCGGCCGCCCCAGCGCGAGCCCGCCTCGACCTTCGGCGTCAGCCACTTCAGCGTTTCCTGCGGCAATTCGTCGAAGAAACGCGAGCGGATGTTGTAGCGGGTCTGGCCGTGCAGCATCCGGCTCTGCGCGAAAGACAGGTACAGCCGCTCCTTCGCGCGCGTGATCGCGACGTACATCAGACGCCGCTCCTCTTCGAGGCCGTCGGCCTCCATCGCGCTGTTCTCGTGCGGGAACAGCCCCTCTTCGAGGCCGGTGATGAACACCGCGGTGAATTCGAGCCCCTTTGCCGCGTGCACCGTCATCAGCTGCACCGCTTCCTGGCCGGCCTGCGCCTGGTTGTCGCCCGCTTCGAGCGATGCGTGCGACAGAAAGCCCGCGAGCGGTGTCATCGTGTCGGGGTTTTGCGCCGGATCGGCGATGCCCGGCGCGTCGAGGACCACCGTGGTCGGATCGTCGGTCGCGACCGCGAGTTCGGGCGCGGCGCTGGCTCCTGGGCGCAGCGGAATCGAGCGCGCGGGCGTATCGAGCCCGTAGCCTTCCTCGCTGACGAACGCGGCGGCCGCGTTGACGAGTTCCTGCAAGTTCTCGAGCCGCTCCTGGCCTTCGCGCTCGTTCTGATAGAAGTCGGCGAGACCGCTCGCGCGGACCACGTACTCGACGGTCTCCGGCAGGCTCATCTGCTGCGTGTCGGCGCGCATCTTGCCGACGAGGTTCGCGAACGCGGCGAGGCTCGAGCCGGCCTTGCCGGCGACGTACGGAATCGCCGCGGCCATCGAGCAGTTGTACGGACGCGCCGCGTCGGCGAGCTGTTCGATCGAACGCGCGCCGATGCCGCGAGTCGGGAAATTGACGACGCGGCCGAACGCGGTGTCGTCATTCGGGTTGTCGATCAGGCGCAGGTATGCGAGCGCGTGCTTGACTTCCTGACGTTCGAAAAAGCGCAGGCCGCCATACACGCGATACGCGATGCCCGCGTTGACGAGCGTGTGCTCGATCGTGCGCGACTGCGCGTTGCTGCGGTAGAGCACCGCGATTTCGCTGCGCGACAGGCCGGTGTTGATCAGCGCGCGGATCTCTTCGACGATCCAGCCGGCCTCCTGCGAATCGGTCGCCGATTCGTAGACGCGCACCGGTTCGCCGTGACCCGCGTCGGTACGCAGATTCTTGCCGAGGCGTCGCGAGTTGTTCGCGATCAGCTGGTTGGCGGCATCGAGAATATGGCCGTGCGAACGATAGTTTTGCTCGAGCTTGATCAGATTGCGCACGTTGAACTCGTGCTCGAAGTCGCGCATGTTGCCGACGTTCGCGCCGCGGAACGCGTAGATCGACTGGTCGTCGTCGCCGACCGCGAAGATTGCGTTGTGCTGGCCCGCGAGCAGCTTCAGCCACGCGTATTGCAGCTTGTTGGTGTCCTGAAACTCGTCGACGAGGATGTGCCTGAAGCGCGCCTGGTAATGCGCGCGTAGCGGCGGATTGTGCGCGAGCAGTTCGTAGCAGCGCAGCAGCAGCTCGGGGAAGTCGACGACGCCTTCGCGCTGGCATTGCTGATCGTAGGCTTCGTAGAGTTCGACGAACTTGCGGTTGAAGTTGTCGGTGGCGTCGACGTCTTTGGGGCGCAGGCCCTGCTCTTTCGCGTTGTTGATGAAGTACTGGAGATTTTTCGCGGGGTACTTTTCGTCGTCGATGTTGAGGCCCTTCATCAGGCGCTTGATCGCCGACAGCTGGTCCGCGGTATCGAGAATCTGGAACGTGGCGGGCAGCCCGGCGTCGCGGTGATGCGCGCGCAGCATACGGTTGCACAGGCCGTGGAACGTGCCGATCCACATGCCGCGCGTGTCGATCGGCAATAGCGCCGAGAGGCGCGCCATCATTTCGCGGGCGGCTTTGTTCGTGAAGGTCACCGCGAGGACGGTCGCGGGGGACGCGAGGCCTTGCTGAATCAGCCACGCGATGCGGGTGATCAGGACGCGGGTTTTGCCGCTGCCGGCGCCCGCCAGGATCAGGGCGGGCTCATTCGGGAGCGTTACGGCGGCGTGTTGTTCGGGGTTTAGATTCGAGAGGAGGTCGGGCATTTTTTTGCTTAGGCGCAGTTCGGGAGACATTATATGCCCCGGCGGGGGCGGCGCTTTTTTTGGTTTTTTTGTTCTTCTGGATATGGGTTGGGTTTTTTTCGTTGTTCTGGCGGGGTTGGCCTTTCCTTGCTTTGTTATCGGTCTATTAGCGTTGCCCCTGTGCGGGGCGGCACCTACTTTCTTTGCTGCTGCAAAGAAAGTAGGCAAAGAAGACAGCTAAAACAGCAAACTCTTAAGTGGGTCCCTCGGTCCGCATGAGGTAGTGGTGCATCCGGAATCCGTGCTCTCGCACATTCCGCGCTTGTGACAAGGCTGTCATTCTTCCGGCGGCGCTACGCGCGCCGAAACCCCGTTCAAAACCCACTGGTGGTTTCGGCGCATCGCCGAGGCGCAGCCGACGGCCCCCGCTGCGCGGGCAAAACCATTGGTTTCCCTGGCAGACCCGTCCGCGACGCACGTAGTGCGGAGTGGGAGGGATGACGGCTTTGTCACGAACGGGGAATGTGCGGGGGCCCGGATTCCAGATGCACCACTACCCCTTCCAAGCCAGGGGACCCGCTTAAGAGTTGGCGGTTTGAGCTGTCTTCTTTGCCTACTTTCTTTGCAGCAGCAAAGAAAGTAGGTGCCGCCCCGCACAGGGGCAACGCTAATAGACCGACAAGACAACAAGGAAAGGCCAACAAAGCCAGAACAACGAAAAAAGCCCCGCCCCGCACAGGGGCAACGCTAATAAACCGACAAGCCAGCAAGGAAAGGCCAACACCACACGATAAGGAAAAAGCCCCAACCCCGCGGCACGCGCTCACCCTCACCCTTTAACCCGCTTCCCCTCAACATCCGGCAACAAAACAGTGAGCACCCCAATCAACGGCAAAAACGAACAAACCTTATAAACAAACGCAATACTGGTAGCGTCAGCGAGTTCCCCAAGCACGGCGGCGCCCACGCCGCCAAGCCCAAAGGCAAAACCAAAGAACAACCCAGCCACCATCCCAACCTTCCCAGGAATCAACTCCTGCGCATAAACAAGAATCGCCGAGAACGCCGAGGCGAGCACCACCCCAATAACAACCGTCAGCACACCAGTCCAGAACAGATTCGCATACGGCAACAGCAGCGTAAAAGGCGCGACGCCAAGAATCGACACCCAGATCACGTACTTGCGCCCGATCCTGTCGCCGATCGGGCCGCCGATCACCGTACCCGCCGCGACCGCCGCGAGGAACACGAACAGATGGATCTGCGCGGCCTGCACCGACAGATGGAACCTGTCGATCAGATAGAACGTGAAATAGCTATTGATGCTGGCGAGATAGAAGTACTTGGAGAACACCAGCAACACCAGCACGCTCATCGCCAGGATGATCTTGTTACGCGGCAGCGTCACATGCGCGCCCTGGCCGCGCGCCTTCCTGACCGACGGATGACGCTTGTACCAGCGGCCGATCTGCGTGAGCACGACGATCGCGACGAGCGCCGCCGCCGAGAACCACGCGATGCTGCGTTGCCCGTGCGGAATCACGATCAGCGCGGCGAGCAGCGGCCCGAGCGACGAACCCGCATTGCCGCCGACCTGGAACAACGCCTGCGCGAGACCGTGACGGCCACCCGAGGCCATCCGCGCGACTCGCGACGACTCCGGATGGAACACCGACGATCCGCAGCCGACCAGCGCCGCGGCGACCAGCAGCACGCCGAAGTTCGGCGCGACCGACATCAGCAGCAGCCCGGTCAGCGTGAAGCCCATGCCGACCGGCAGCGAGTACGGCTTCGGATGTTTGTCGGTATAGCTGCCGACGAGCGGCTGCAGCAGCGACGCGGTGATCTGGTAGGTCAGCGTGATCAGACCGATCTGCCCGAACGACAACGAGAAGTTGTCCTTGAACATCGGGTAGATGGCGAGGATCAGCGACTGGATCATGTCGTTGAGCAGGTGCGAAAAGCTGATCGCGCCGAGCACGGAATACACCGTGCGCTGGACCTTGGCGGCCGCCGGCGCAGCGGCGGCCGGGGACGCGCTCGCCCCCGTGGCGGATGCGCCGGCAAGGGCGCTTTTATCGAGGCTCGTTTCCATACGCTAGAAAAAAAGATCGGGAAAACGGTGGAATGAAAGATCGGCACCGAAAACCGGTGCGGGCAGCACGCCTCGTAGGCGCATTCCGCGAAGCACTGCGGCGTTTCGTCGCGGCAACCGGCGTTTTGAATATTTAGCGGAAGTTTAATGTGGCCGAAGCGAATTGTAAGGACAAGTTTTGTCGCGAATCGGACAAGGGGGCGGATGACTTTTCATTCGGCGGTGAAAGGACGAGTCGTCAGCTCTTTGCCTGAAGAAACTTTTTTTGGCGAGGTTTTGGCCACGGTATAAAGCGCTCGCGATTTGCGCGGCTCACGAAGCAGCGCGTCGAACATGGAACCGGGAACGGCAAGCGGCGCACGATCCGCCGCGGCTTGCACAAGCGAAATTCAAGATCGCGGGGCGAGCTGCCGTAGACCCGGAGAGATAAGTGGTGATGCCGGAACCGACCTTCCGGCGCGTCGACATGTGGGGACGGGGATGATGAAAGCAGTGGCACACAGCGCAGCGGCAACGAAGTTCAACGGCCTGTCGGTCAAGGCGACGCTGCGGATCGCGTTTGCGATTCTGCTCGCCGGCACGCTGCTGATCGGCGTGTTTTCGCTGCTGCAGATCGGCCGGCTGAACGCGTCCGCGCAATCGATCTACGACCAGGGCCACGTCGCGAGCCGCGCCGCCGAGGAAGCGCGCGGCCACATGCTGCGCGCGAGCCGCGCGCAAAAGATGCTGCTGACCGCGACCACCGCGAAGGAGCGCGACGAACTCGGGGCCGACATCGAGCGCGGCCTCGCAGGTCTCAACGAGCAGCTGGGCACGCTCCAGCAGTACGTCGATAAGTCGGACGCGAAGGCGGTCGGCGCGCAGAAGGCGTTCACCGCGGCGGTCGCGGCATGGAGCAGTCATCTGCGCGACTTCGTCACGCTCGTGAAAGCGCAGCCGCTCGATCTGTCGCAGATGAACTGGCAGGTCGGCACGCAGGACGTGTCGCTGCTCGTCGAAACCGGCAAGCTCGAAAAGCTCGTCGACGAACTCGTCGCGCAGCGCGGCACCGCCGCGAAGGCGACGATCGACGCGTCCGGTTTCATCTATCACTCGTCGTTCGTGATGATCGCGGTGATGACGTTCGCACTGATCGTGCTCGCGTTCGGCATCGCCGCGTGGGTCGTGCGGCGGCTCACCGCGCAGCTCGGCGGCGAGCCCGCGTACGCGAAGGAGATCGCGCGCCGCATCGCCGCGGGCGATCTGTCGAACCGCATCGCGCTCGGCGGCAAGGACCGTGCGAGCATGCTGTTCGCGCTGTCCGACATGCAAAGCGGACTCGCGACGACGGTTGCCGACATCGCGTCGAGCGCCGATGCGATCGCGACCGCGTCCGCGCAGATTTCGATGGGCAATCTCGACCTGTCGCAGCGTACCGAGCAGCAGGCGCTCGCGCTCGAGCGCACCGCGAGCAGCATGGAGCAGCTGACCTCGACGGTGCGTCAGAACGCCGACAACGCAAAGCAGGCGAGCACGCTCGCGAACAACGCGTCGGCGATCGCCGAGCAGGGCGGCGCGGTCGTGAGCCGCGTGGTGGCGACGATGAACGACATCAACGACAGCGCGCGCAGCATCGGCGACATCATCGGCGTGATCGAGGGGATCGCGTTTCAGACCAACATCCTCGCGTTGAACGCGGCCGTCGAGGCGGCGCGCGCGGGCGAGGAGGGGCGCGGCTTTTCGGTCGTCGCGGCGGAAGTGCGCAATCTCGCGCAGCGTAGCGCGGCGGCCGCCAAGGAGATCAAGGGCTTGATCCAGGCTTCGGTCGAGCGCGTCGGCAACGGCTCGACGCTCGCCGCTGACGCCGGTCAGACGATGGACGAAGTCGTCAAGGCCGTGAAGCGCGTGACCGACATCATGGGCGAGATTTCGGCGGCGTCGTCCGAGCAGAGCGCCGGTATCGAGGCGATCAGTCTCGCGGTCACGCAGATGGACTCGGGCACGCAGCAGAACGCCGCGCTGGTGGAGGAGGCCACCGCCGCGGCCCGCTCGCTCGACGATCAGGCACGCGGGCTGAAGGCGATGGTGGGGCAGTTCAGGCTATAAAAGGCGGCGCGGGCGTCAGCTCGCGTTGGCCGACGAGGAGCCGGAGCCCGTCCCCGGCCGCACCACCACCGTGCAGGTCGTGCCCGCCGCCAGCATCACGTCGGGCGGCACCGAGTCGATCCGCACGCGCACCGGCACGCGCTGCGCGAGGCGCACCCAGTTGAAGGTCGGATTCACGTCCGCGAGCAGCTCGTGGCTTTGCGGATTGTCGCGGTCGTAGATGCCGCGCGAGATGCTCTCCACGTGGCCTTGCAGCGTGCCGCCGCTCATCAGCCGCACTTCGGCCTGATCGCCGACGCGCACGTGCGGCAGCTTGGTTTCCTCGAAGTAGCCATACACCCAGAACGAGTGACTGTCGACGATCGCGAGCTTCGCCGCGCCCGCGCTCGCATAGTCGCCGCGGAACACGGACAGGTTCGTCACGTAGCCGTCGACCGGCGACACCACGCGCGTGCGCTCGAGGTTCAGCTTCGCGGCGTCGAGCGCGGCGAGTGCCTGCTGATAGGCGGCATCGGCGGCGGACGCGGTATGCGTCGCGTTTTCGCGGCTTTCCTTCGACACCACCTGCGAATCCATGTCGGCACGCCGTTGCGCATCGTCGCGCTTCATCTGCAATTCGGCCTTGCGCGCGGCAACGGCGGCCTGCGCCTGCTCGACCGCGATCTGGTAATGCGACGGATCGATCTGCATCAGCAGGTCGCCCTTCTTCACGAACTGGTTGTCCTTGACCGGCAGATCGACGATCGCGCCCGACACGTCCGGCGCGACGTTGACGATCTCGGCGCGCACGCGGCCGTCGCGGGTCCACGGTTCGTCCATGTAATGGACCCACAGCACGCGGCCAATCACGATCGCGACGATGAAAATGACGGCTGTCGCGATGAAGCCCACAAGATTTCGGATGGTCATGTTTCGACTCTGATCAACGATAAACGGCGAGGCCGAGAAGGCCGCACACGGACACGAGCAAGCTGGCCCGGAACAGGGAGGGGTGCCACACCACGCGATAGAGGCCCGTATAGGCGATCACGCGATCGACGAGCCAGGTCAGCGCGGCGCCCGCGATGAACAGCAGCACAATGGCCGGCACATAGGCATCGAGCACGGCGATATCACGCGGCATGAGGAACTCCTTTTTCTTCTGATGCGTCCGCGCGCGCCGATCGCCGAGGCAAGCGGCGACTGCGGATCGAGCAGCGCGGTACGGATGAAATGCAGTTGACTGAGGATGCGCAACAGCTGATGGCGTTCTTCACGCGATGGCGTGAAGCCGGCCATCAACTGCTGCAGTTGCGCGATCGCATCGGCGGTCGCCGCGAGCGCGCGCGCGAAGTGCTGCTGCCGCGGCCGCTCGAACAGCGCCGCGAGCGCATCGCGCAGCGCGCGCAGCGCGACGCGCCACGGTGCCGCTTGGTGGTAGCGCGGCTCGTTGGGCAGCGTCGCGATTTCGCGGCGCAGGTCGATCACCGCGTTGCCGACCTCCAACACCGAAAACAGCCAGCGCAGCGTGTCGCGCTTCGTTTCGGGCTCGTTCTGCGACAGCGCGTTGATCTGGAACATCAGATCGCGCGCGCCGCTTTCGAAGCGCGAGCGCACGCGTGCCAGACCCGCGCGGCCGGCCAGCACCACCTGGCGGCGCAGGTCGACGAGCAGGCGGTTGCGCAGCCACGGCGTCGACGGCGGGAGCAGCACCGCGAACGCGATCGACGACACGAGCATCGACAGCACCAGCGCGAGCGCGTCGTTCATGAACGCGCTCGGGTCGTAGTGAATCACGTTGTCGGGGCCGGCGAGGAAGCAGAAGAAGATGCAGTAGCCGACGCCGTAGCCCGCGAGCGTCGGACGCGTGGTCATCAACACGCCGAGCAGCAGGAACGGCGTGAGCGCGACGCACAGCATCACGAAGCCGTCGATGTGCGGATACACGCCGAACACCGCGATCATGCCCATCAGCGTCGCGAGCACCGTGCCGCCGGCCATCTTGAACGCGGTGCGCTTCGGATCCGGCGACGCCGACGCGAGCGCGCACACGGCCGCTGCGACCAGCGTCAACGTCGAGCCGCTCGGCCACGCGGTGGCGATCCAGAACGCCCCGAGCACCATCATCACGATGGCCGCGCGCAGGCCCGCGACGCCGGCCGCGATCGCGTTGGTTTTCGGCTCGTAGCGCTCGATCCAGCGTTCGCGCGCGTGCTTGTCGACGGCGAGCGACGCGTAGGTCGCCGCGTACGCATGCAGGTCGTCGATGAAGCGGTACAGCAGCTCGGCGCCCGTGTCGAAATCGAGCAACGGCGCGTCGGGGTGCGTTTCGAGCTCGTCGCGCGTCGCGCGCACGCGTTTGGGCAACTCGCTTCTGTAGGTGTCGAGCTGGGCCGCGGCGTGCGCGGCGTCGGCCGCGCTCAGCACCGGCTCGCCCGACTTCGCGAGCAACGGCGCGATCTCCTTGAAGTACGGTTCGAGCGCGGCGATCGCGATCGCCGCGCCGTGCGTGCCGCTGTCGCGCAGACGGTTCATCAGCTGATGCAGCGCGTGAAAGCGCGTCGACGCGGTCATGAACTCGCTGTTCAGACGCGCGAGGCGCCCGCCGCGCATCCGCGAATCGGGGCCTTCGAACACGGCGATGCTGCGCGCGGCCTCGAAGCCGACGATGTCGGCGACGAAGCGTGCATTGGTCGCCTCGGTCTGGGCGCGGTCGTTGCGCCCGGCAAGCGACGCCGACACGTACTCGACGAACGCCGAGAAGCGCGCACGCACGGTGCCGCGCATCTGCAGGCCGGCGAACTGCGGAAACACGAGGCCGCTGACCGCGCCCGCGCAGATGATGCCGATCACCACTTCCGCGACCCGCGTGAGCGCGCTCAGGAACGCGCCGTCCGGATGCTGCGAAGCGGGGATGCCGATCAGCGCGGCCGTGTAGCCCGCCAGCACGAAGCCGTACGAACGGAAGTTGCGATTGCGCGCGGCGCCGGCGGTACAGATGCCGACCCAGATCGCGGTCGTGACGAGGAACAGCTCCGGCTGCTGCGCGAACAGTCCGATCAGCGCGAGCATCACGACGAGACCGACCAGCGTGCCGCAGATCCGATAGAAGCTCTTCGCGAACACTGCGCCGCTTTGCGGCTGCATCACGATGAACACGGTGGTCATCGCGGTGCGCGGCTGCGGCAGATCGAGCTTCATCGCGATGCCGAGCGCGAGGAAACACGCGGCGAGCGACTTGAACAGATAGATCCATACGAGGCCGTCGGTGCGCGCCCAGTGGGCGGCGGCTTCGTAGAGCGCGGCGAACGAGGCGGGGCGCGCGCTCGACGGGGAGGGCGAGGAGGACATGGCCTTCCTTACTCGGACGCGGGCGCGTTCGGGGCGCGCGAGGCGGTGGTGGCGGTGATGGCTGCGTTGGTCCTGGCGTTGACGTTGGCATCCGCTGTTGCCGTGTCGCTACTCGCCGCGCCGCTCTTGCTCTCGCCGCTGCCCTTGCCATGCGCCGGCAACGTTTCGTTATCCCGCGGACCGTTGGCCGGATCGTCGAGACCGCCGCCGAGCGCCGTCATCAACGACGCATGCGCGCCGAGCCGCTCGGCCTGCACTTTGGCGACGCCTTCCTGCGCGCGCAGCAACTGGTTTTGCGCGACCAGCACGTTCAGATAGTCGCTCAAGCCGCGCCGGTAGCCTTCGCGCGACAGCTCGTAGTTCCTGCGCGCGGCGGCGACCGAGCGGTCGGCGTCGTCGGCCTGGGTGGTCAGCGAACGGATGCGGATCACCTGGTCGGAGATGTCCTTCAGCGCGCCCACGATCGACTGGTTGTAGCGCTCGATGGCCTCGTCGTAGCCCGCCGACGCCGCGCCGAGCTGCGAGCGCAGCCGGCCGCCGTCGAAGATCGGCAGCGTCAGCGCGGGACCCACGCTCCAGCTATGCGACGGACTCTTCAGGAACTGGAACAGCGGCCCCATCGCCGCATAGCCGCCGATCGAGGCGAGCAGGTTGATGTCCGGATAGAACCCGGCCTTGGCGACGTCGATGCCGCGCGCCTGCGCGGCGACCGTCCAGCGTGCCGCGACCACGTCCGGCCGGTGGCCGATCAGATCCGCGGGCAGCGCGGCCGGCAGACCAGCGGGCGCGGCGAGCGACAGCGCCGGGCGCTGGATCGCGTCGCCGGCGCCCGGACCCTTGCCCGCGAGCGCGGCCAACTGATTGCGGCCGAGCGCGATCCTCTCCTCGATCGCGTCGATCTGGCGCTCGTACTCGGGCATCGGCGTCTCGGCCTGGCTCACTTCGAGCTGCGTGCCGATGCCGCCCTTCAGGCGCCGGTTCGCGAGGTCGACGATCTGCTGCTGTTGCTGCAGCGTGGCCTTCGCGATGTCGAGCAACGCGTAGTTCAGCGACATCTCGATATAGGTGCGCACGACGTTCGCCTGCAGTTCGAGCTGCGCGGCGCGCGCGTCGGCGGCGCTGGCGTGCGCGAGGTCGAGCGCGCGCTCGGCGGCGTTCCTGTCCTTGCCCCAGAAATCGAGGTGATACGCGAGGCCGAGCGTGCCGGTGTTGTTCCACGACTGCTCGCCGGCGAGCGGGCCCGGGCCGTAGAACACGTTGTCGGCCCACTGCTGGCGCTGGATCGACAGGCTGCCGTTGACTTGCGGCGCGAGCGCCGCGCGCGCGACGCCGGCCATCGACGCCGCCTCACGCACGCGCGCCTGGGCGACCGCGAGACTGGGATTGCCGGCTTGCGCGTCCGCGATCCACCGGTCCAGCTGCGGATCGTCATAGGCGCGCCACCAGTCGGCGGCGGGCCACTGCGCGTCGGCGTTGGCGGCGCGGATTGCGTTGCCCGCATCGAGCGACGCAGGATTGATCGTGTGCGTTTGCGGCGCGACGCCTCCGGTACTTGCGCATCCGGCGATTGTTAATAGGATCGTAAGAACCGCGGGTGCGGCGATCCCTTTGGGTACCGGAGACTGCACGATTTCCTCCAAATTTGACTATAGAAGCTTGTGCGCAATTATATTTTTTGATCGATTGCGGAATAACCGGTAAAGATGCAAGGCATTTTTACCAGACATGAGACAATCGCCATTGCTGATCGTGTAACAATCGCTGCCGATTTCTGAGGATAGGTATGGACACGCTTCAAAACATGCGCGTTTTCGTCCGCGTCGTCGAAGCGGGCAGCTTCACGGGCGCCGCGCAGCATCTGAATACGACGACGGCCTACGCGTCGCGCGCGGTTTCGGATCTGGAAGCGCATCTGCGCACACGGCTTTTGAACCGGACCACGCGCCGCATCGCGCTGACCGAAGCTGGCGAGCGCTATCTGCAGCGCTGCGAGCAGATTCTCGCGTACGTGGATCAGGCGGAGGCCGAGGCGAGCGACGCGCACGCGCGTCCGTCCGGCAAGCTGAAGGTGCACGCGATGACGAGCTTCGGCCAGCACTACGTGGTGCCGGCCGTGGGCCGTTACCAGCAGCGCTACCCGGACGTGCATATCGAACTGACGCTCGCGCAGCGCATGCCCGATCTGCTCGACGAAGGCTTCGACGTGTCGCTGACGCTCGCGACCGGCCTGCCGGATTCGGGGCTGGTGTCGCAGCGCCTTGGCAGCGCGTTCAGCATTGCGTGCGCGTCGCCGGCGTACCTCGAACGGCGCGGCGTGCCGCAAAGGCCCGCGGACCTCGCGCAGCACACCTGCCTGCAGATGGTGACGCCGGTGAATCCGCCGGACAAATGGACCTTCGACGGCCCGAACGGCGAGGAAGTCGTCTCGCTCGGCGCGGCGACGTTTCAGGTGAACGTGGCCGAGGCGATGGTCGTGGCCGTCGCCCAGGGCATGGGCGTAGCGCTGATTCCGATCTACTCGGCGATCAGCCGTTTGCGCAGCGGCGAACTGGTGTGGCTGATGCCCGAGTACACGTCGCAGCAGATGAATCTGTATGCGCTGTATCCGTCGCGGCAGTATCTCGATGCGAAGATCCGCACGTGGGTCGAATTCCTGCGCGACGAGTTGCCTTCGACGCTGGCGGCGGATCAGGAGGAGTTGCGGCAGTTCGCGCGGACCTGACCGGTCTGCTCGTCATGCATTGACGTTCGAGCGCCACGCGGAGTGCGGCACGCGGAGTGCGGCACACGGAGTGCGGCACGCGGCGTGACAGCCTGTTACACACGCGCCGCGTCGCAACATTTCTTTACTTCTCCCGCGCAGTCGATTTGTTAACGTGTCGGTCACGCGTCGCCGCTCTGGCCGGACGCGCTGGATTCGCCGCCGTTCGGCGCCTCGCAACCACTGAAGGACGACACATTCATGGATACCCACCTGATGATCGGCTTGGCCGTCATGTTTGGACTGATCGGCGTCGCCGCGTCGCGCGATCTGCTGCGCCGCATGCGCGAACAGCAGCCGCAGCTCGTACCGGTCGAGGTCGAGTCACAGGATGCGCCGCGGCGCGAGCGGTGAGCGGCGGCGGGTTGATCTGACGCAAGAGGCCCGCTAGCACCCGCTAGATCTCGACGACCTTGTCCCACGCAAACAGCGGATTTTCCCACTGGCGCGTGCGCCGGTCGAAATAGCCGCGCGGATTGCACACGACGCGCGTGCCGTCCACCACGTAGTCGAACGACGTATGCGTGTGGCCATGAATCCACAATGCGACAGGCGCGCGCACGAGCTCGGGCAGATGGTTGACGAAGCCCGCCGACACGCGGTCTTCGGCAAAACGCCCGGCCAGGCTCAGCCGATGCGGCGCGTGATGCGTGACCACGATCGTTTGGCCGGCGAACGGTTTGGCAAGCTCGCTTTCGAGCCACGCGCGCGCATGCCGGTGCAGCGCGAGCGAATCGGCGGGCGTGAAGTCGCGCGCGGCGTCGCGCGGGTCGTGCGGCCAGTTCATCTGGATCAGCCCGCGATAGTCGAGCATGACCCGGCGCGCGGCGACGATCGATTCCTCGATTGCATCCGGCGTCGCGCCGTACAGCGCGAAGTCGGTCCACAACGTCGTGCCGAGCACGCGCCAGCGGCCCTGGCTGTCGACCAGCGCGGCGTTGTTCAGCACATGCACGTTGTCGACCTGCGCGGCCGCGTCGAGCATCGCGCTCTCCAGCGCGCCGAATTCACCGTCGTAGTACTCGTGATTGCCCGGCACGTAGACGACCGGCACGGCGTCGTCGAACGCCTGCGCGGCCCAGCGCGGGCCGGCCGCATGATTGTGGATGTCGCCCGCCAGCACCACGAGATCCGCCCGCGCATGCGGGATCAATTCAGGCTCGTCGTTTTCCAGATGCAGATCGGACAGCACGCGAATCTTCACGGACGCGACTCCTGCAAAACGCCTGCGCGCCGGATCGCGCAGGCTTCAGATATTAGCGTAGCACCTTGCCCGGATTCATCAGGTTCAGCGGATCGAGCGCCTGCTTGATCGCGCGCATCATCCGCACCTCGACGTCCTGCTTGTAGCGGGCGGCTTCGTCGATCTTCAACTGGCCGAGTCCGTGTTCCGCGCTGATGCTGCCGCGATGCGCATCGACGCTGTCGTAGACGATCCGGTTGATCGGGCTCTGGTACTGCCGCAGAAACGCCTTCGCATCGACGCCCTCGGGCGCCTGCACGTTGTAGTGCAGATTGCCGTCGCCGAGATGGCCGAACGTGACCATGCGCGCGCCCGGCGCGGCTTGCGCGATTGCCGCATCGGTCGCTTCGATGAAGTGGCCGATGCGTGAAATCGGCACCGCGATGTCGTGCTTGATGTTCAGGCCCTCCTCGGCCTGCGCGAGCGGAATGTGCTCGCGCAGATTCCAGAACGCGCGAGACTGCGCGAGGTTTTCCGCCACCACGGCGTCTTCCACGAGACCTTGTTCGAGCGCGGTTTCCATCAGCCCCTCGAACAGCGTGCGCGCGTGCACTTCGCTTTCGCTGTCCGACAGTTCGAGCAGCACGACCTGCGCATGTGGTTCGGCGAACGGATAACGCATCTGCTCGAAATGCCGGCCGACGAGGCGCAGGCAGAAATCCGACATCAGTTCGAAGCCGGTCAGGAGCGGCCCGGCGACGCGTTGCGTGAGCGCGAGAAAATCGAGCGCCGCATGCGGCGACGCGAGCGCGGCGAGCGCGGTGACGCGCGCGGCCGGTTGCGGATGCAGCTTGAGCACCGCCGCGGTGATCAGGCCCAGCGTACCTTCCGCGCCGATGAACAGGTCGCGCAGATCGTAGCCGGTGTTGTCCTTGCGCAGCCCGCGCAGGCCGTCCCACAGTTCGCCTTGCGGCGTCACCACTTCGAGGCCGAGGCATAGCTCGCGCGTGTTGCCATAGCGCAGCACGCCGGTGCCGCCCGCGTTGGTCGACAGATTGCCGCCGATCGTGCAGCTGCCTTCGGCGGCGAGGCTCAGCGCAAACAGACGCCCGGCCGCTTCGGCGTGCTTCTGCACGTCGGCGAGGATCACGCCGGCTTCGACCGTGATCGTGTTGTTGTGCGGATCGATGTCGCGCACGCGATTCAGGCGGCGCAGGCTGATGACCGCCTGCGCGCCGCTCGCGTCGGGTGTCGCGCCGCCCGCGAGGCCGGTATTGCCGCCCTGCGGCACCAGCGCGACGCAATGTTCGACCGCGAGCCTGACGAGCGCGGCGGCTTCCGCGGACGTGGCCGGGCACAGCACCGCGCAGGCCGCGCCGGTGTAGCGGCGGCGCCAGTCGGTCAGAAAGGGAGCGGTGTCGTGCGGATCGGTCAGTACGTAAGTCGCGCCGATGGCGTCGCGGCAGGCGGCGAGAAAAGCGGTGTGGGTCATGTGGATCGGTTGACGGTGTTGGGGCTTGGGCCTCAGGCGGGCGGGATCGGTTCGCTGGCGGCTTGCTTTGCAGCCTGATTTGCAGCCTGCTTCGCGGCCTGCTTCGCGGCTCGTTTCGCCGCGCGCTTGAACGGTCCGACATACGCGAGTGCGCAGGTGAAGAAGATCATGGCGAGCGCCGCCTGAAGCCAGCCGAGCCGCGCGCTCAAACCATGATCGCTCCAGCCACGCACGACGCCTTCGGCGAAATACAGCAGGATCAGCATCGACGCCCATTGCATCGTGTAAAGCCGACGTCGCCACACGCCCGGCAACGCGGAGAGTAGCGGCAACGCTTTTAGCACGAGCAGCGAGCCGCCAGAGCGCAACGGCGCGAGCCACCATTCCCATGCGACGGCAAGCACGATCATCGAGACCAGTGTGAAAGCGGCGACGAGCGCGGCGGCAGCTTTGGGTTGCACGGGCACGACGGTCGTAGATGCCGACGCGTTGGCCGCGAGGCTTGCGGGCGCCGCGTTCGCGTGGCCCCCGGAGTTCGTGGCCGCGAGTTCAGCGCCACCCGCGTCACGACGGGCGTCGTCGCGTTCGGTGGGTTGCGGATCCGGTTGGTTCACGGCTTTACGCTCACGGCCTTTCGGACATCGACGCCGCCGTGCGCCCAACGCGCGCACCAAGCGCAATCGCCAGCGTCCGTTCGTCGGCGGAGATGCCATGGCCGGTCGTGCCCGCGCGCGCGTAATGCGACGCGCCGTACGGCGTGCCGCCGGTCTGCGTGGTGGACAGCGCGCTCTCCGTGTATGGAATGCCGACGATCAGCATGCCGTGATGGAGCAGCGGCAGCATCATCGACAGCAGGGTGGATTCCTGGCCGCCGTGCAGGCTGCCGGTCGACGTGAACACGCAGGCCGGCTTGCCCGACAGTGCACCGGATAGCCACTGCGGCGTGGTGCCGTCGAGAAAGTATTTGAGCGCGGCCGCCATGTTGCCGAAGCGGGTCGGCGAACCGAGCGCGAGGCCCGCGCATTCTTCGAGGTCGCGCAGCTCGACGTACGGTGGTCCTTCGGTGGGAATGTCCGGCTCGCTCGCCTCGCAAACCGTGGAAACCGCCGGCACGGTGCGCACGCGCGCCTGCATGCCGGGGACGCTGTCGACGCCGTGCGCGATCGCCAGCGCGAGCTCGCGGGTGGCGCCGTGACGGCTGTAATAAAGCACGAGAATGTCTTTCATAGGCCTCATCATTGAACGGGTATTATAGGGGTTCGGTCAGTTGCACAGGCCGCTCATAGCCGTTCGGCCAGGCGCTTCGGCCAAACGCCGCGCGGAGTTCCCGCAGTCCCGGTCTGACGGTTCGGCAAGCAAGGAGGCAGGTTTGTTGGTTAGGATGCGTTTCGATCTCGACACGCTCAAACGGCTCGCGCAATTCGCGGCGCAACGCATCGGCGAGGACCGGATTCCGCAGGTCGCGGGCAGCCTGACGTTCACGACGATGCTCGCGCTCGTGCCGCTCGCCACCGTCGCGTTTGCGTTGTTCACCGCGTTTCCGATCTTCAGCTCGTTCCAGGCGTCGCTGCAGTTTTTTCTTGCCGACCACCTGATGCCCGCGCAACTGAACGATCAGATCTTCAAGTATCTGAACCAGTTCGCATCGAAGGCCAAAGGGCTGACCACGATCGGCATGATCATCCTGTTCGTCACCGCGGTGATGACGATGATGACCGTCGAGTCCGCGTTCAATGTGATCTGGCGCGTGCGCAAGGCGCGGCCCGTCGCGCAGCGCATTCTCGTGTACTGGGCGATCATCACGCTCGGTCCGATCCTGATCGGCGTGAGCCTGTCCATCTCGTCGTATGTGTTCACGCAATCGATGTCGTTTAGCGCCGCGCAGCGCATCACACCGCTGATCGCATGGGCGCTCGCGAGCGCCTCGCTGCCGTTCACGATGCTCGCGTTCACGATCCTTTACGTTTATCTGCCGAACTGTCGTGTCGAATGGCGCGACGCGGTGGTCGGCGGCGTGATCGCCGCGCTCGCGTTCGAGCTCGCCAAGCGCGGCTTCGGCTACTACGTGCGCCGTATTCCGACCTATACGGCGGTGTACGGCGCGTTCGCCGCGGTGCCGCTGTTCCTGGTGTGGATGTACCTGTGCTGGTTCATCACGCTGACCGGCGCGATGATCGCATCGGCGTTGCCGGCGATTCGCATCGGCCAGTTTCACCGCCCCGTGTTCTATGGCAGCAATCTGTTCGATTCGCTCGAATTGCTCGCGCGGCTGTGCGAGGCGCGTGAGGGCGGCAGACGCGGCTACACGATGCCCGAGCTTGCCCGGATGCTTCGCCGCGACAAGGATACGACGCTGATGCTGTTGCAGCGTCTCGAGGAGATCGAGTGGATCGCGCGGCTGGAGGAGGACCATACCGGCCCGCACTTCGTGCTGCTCGCGAACCCGGCGCAGGTGACCGTGCAGCGGCTGTACGACCTGTTCGTGATCGACCGCGCGGAGCTTACGTATCAGCTCGAACTCGACTCCACACGCGTGGACGGCGGCATGCTGCTCGCCGCGCTCGACAACGACCAGCTGAAGGTGACGCTCGCCGCGTTGCTCGCCTCGCGCGCGGCGGCACGGGCGGCGCGACCCGGCGATGGCGAGCGCGCGGCGGCTTCGATGCCGCACCAGGCAGCGTAATAGGGCGGCCAGACTTCGAGCCGCCCCGATAAAACTACAACGAGATCTTCCCCACGCAGATGTCCTTGAACATCACCCAGTCGCCCATCAGGCTGTAAAACGGATGACGGAAGGTAGCAGGCCGGTTCTTTTCGAAGAAGAAATGGCCGACCCACGCGAAGCCGTAGCCGCACACCACGGCCGCCGGCAACCATAGCCAGTCGCCGGTGGCGAGCGCCATCGCGAGGCAGCCAATGACGCCGAGCGAGCCGACGAAATGCAGCCGCCGCGACACGAGATTGCGATGCTCGCTCAGGTAGTACGGATAAAACTCCGCGAAGTTCGCGAAGTGATCGGTATGTGCTGTATGAGCCATGACGGCCTCCGGAGGCTGAGAAAGACAGCTTCAATCATTCTCCGGCGATCGCCTGCCTGGCGCAACCTGGCCATTCGGCAGATGGCGCGGCGGGTTCGGCGTGGGTATCGTGGTCGTTCGGTAGTGATTCGGTGGCGATTCGCAACGGCGTTCCCGACGGCCGCCCGCGGAGCACCGAGGCGCGCGGCGAGCGGCCATCGCGCGCCCCTTCAGCCCGCTTCGTGCGGCGGCCGCGAAGCGAAGCCATACAGCGCATCGAGCGTCGCGTCGGGCTGCTCGGTCATCAACGCGTGGCCCGCATCGAGCGTGACGGTGTCGACCGGCGTGCCCGCCTGCGCGAGCGCATCGGCAAGCGCTTTCGCCGCGCGCGGCGGCGTCATCGCATCGCGCCGGCCAACGATCAGGCGCGCGGCGCAACGCACCTGCGCCGCACGAGCGTGGCCGTCCGCATAGGTATGGCAGGCGGTGAAGTCGGTGTGGAACAGATGCGGCTCGCCGCTGGCCGACACGTGCTCCATCAGCCGCTGGTTCATGCCGTGCAGCCAGAAACCGGGGCCGGGGCACGAGGGCTTCGCGGCGAGCGTCGAATGCGACCACTGGTTGACCATGCCGATTACCTCGGGCTCGCGATTGAGCGCGGCGTCGAGCAGCGCGTCGGAGACCGTCATCGGCAGCGCGGTGGCGAGCAGCGCAAGATGCGTTGCACGCTGCGGATAGCGGCCGGCGAAGTCGAGCGCGATCAGCGAGCCCATGCTGTGACCGGCGACGAACGCACGCGTGACGCCCACGGCGTCGAGCAGCGCGGCGAGCCAGTCGGCCAGCGCGGCGATGCTGGCGAGCGCGGGGCCGGCGCTGCGTCGGTGGCCCGGCAGATCGACCGCGAGCACGCCGAAGCCGTGATGCGCGAAGTAGCGGCTTTGCAGCGCCCACACGCTGTGATCGTGCTCGGCACCGTGGATGAACACGGCGCTTGGCAGGCTCGCGTCGAAGGGTTTGCCGCCGGTGTAGGCGTAGGCCGCTTTGCCTTGAACGGTGACGATCATGCGGACTCCGGGCGGGCGGGGG
>NZ_VZQP01000083.1:0-23790 GCF_014397655.1 Paraburkholderia sp. UCT31 | reverse complement strand
GCCCGCCACCGCCATGCCATCCGCCGTGCCCGTGCCCGTGCCAATACCCATGTCGGTAATAGCAGCACGACCCTCCGAAACCGCCATAGATACCAACCGAGCCGTACGCCGGTCCGTAGTAAGGCGGTCCATACGCGTAGGGATAGTAGGGTTGCGCATAGCCGTAGTCCGCTGGCGGCGCGACGACGCATCCAGTGATGCTCGCTGCCGCGGCCGCTAGCAGCGTCATCGATGCAATGAGCCTGGTCACGATTTTCTCCTTCACGTAAACCTCAGAAAAACCGCGCGCAACGGAGTTCAGCCGCGTTTGTGTCCGAGCGTTACCGGCGCCGGCGCGGCGGTGCGCGCTCGGGGCTTCGACCACGCGAGCCGTTGCCGCGACGCTCGACCGTTTCGCCAATCTTCTCGCGTATTACCGAGCGGCGTTGCGGTAACACTTCGTTAGCGATCTGATACGTTACTGAAGGGCGTGGCTGCTAACTTCCATCGGACGATTCGTCGTTTAAGTCGGAAGCGATTCGCTTGCCCGCCCCGTTCGATCATCTGCTCAAAGGCAACGTGCTGTATCGCCAGGGCATGCGCGACAACGAGCCGGAATCGCTTGGCCCGCTCGCGCGCTTTGCCGACAAATACCCGTTCAACTTCATCAACATCGGCCTCATTGATCTCGCGCTGCCGAACGCGCGCATCGATCATGGCCGCCGCTCGCGATTACAGACCTGTCTATCGATTTTCTCGCGCATTTTTCACGACGTGGCGTTCGGCTGCCACCTCGGCGAGCTGGGCCGCTGTCAGCGCGCGTACGATGCGTTGATAACGCACTGGCGGCGCGTTCTACACGCGGGCGTGATGATCGAGATCGAGCACGAGGAGCTGGTCGACGCTTGGGAAGCGAACGTGCGTCGCATGCTCGCGCATTGCGGGCTCGAGTGGGACGAACGTTGCCTTGCATTTCGCGAGACGATGCGGCGTGTCAGTACCGCGAGTTCCGCACAGATGCGCCGACCGTTGTATTGAACGTCGATGCGGCGCTGGCAGCCGCGAGGCGAATTGCGTGAATCGCTATGGGAAGGTCTCGGCCCGGACCTGACGGCGGCCGACGCTCAACGCGCGATCGCCGATACGTGATGCAGCCACGGGTACACGCCGGCAATGAACGCCGCGTAGATCACGGCCATCGTTACGCCGGCGGCCGTGCCCCAGATGTCGCGCGAGACCGCGCCCTGGCGAAAATGCACAGGCAGTCCGACCACGACGTAGCCGATCACGAAGAACAGGATGACCGCGCGCACCGGCGACAGATCGTGGCCGATGAATTCGAGCAACGCCGACAGGTTGAATTGCGACATGGACATGCAGGGACTCACGAAGGCGGGGGATCGCACGGCGCCGGAACACATCGAAATTGTTCAGCGAATGACGACTGATCCGCTTCACTCCCGACGTTTCACAGCGCGACGACCTATGCCGATTAAAGGCCACGCAAACGCGATCCGCAAGAAAAAACCTGTATGAATTTGTACTGTCCTACATTGCTTGCAGTTTGCCTGCGCCGCGACTTTCAGCCAGCCTGGCAACGCTTTCACGGCCACGGTCTCAACGCTCCAGGGGCTTCGGTTTGCGCAAGGGGGCGAGCAGCGGTTTCAAGCCGTTGTGATCGATCTCGTGCATCAACGCGAGCAGACGGCCAATCTCGCCGGGCGGAAAGCCCTGGCTCGCGAACCAGTTCAGATAGTGGCCGGGCAGGTCGGCGATCACGCGGCCTTTATATTTCCCGTAGGGCATCACGCGCGTGACCAGCAATTCGAGGTGTTCGTGATTCATGGCAACGAAGTCATGATGAAACGCGCATCGAGAGCGCAAAGCGCGCAACGCGCAAGCACCCGGCGGCGCGCTGCAACGCATGGCCCCGCATTCTAGCCTTGGTGCCCTTGGTGCAGGTAATGCGTCGGCGTGGTAACGTCTGCGCTTTCCGTTCACCTCTTCAACAGGACAAGTTAGATGGAATACCGCAGACTCGGCGACTCCGACGTGCTGGTTAGCCTGATTGGTCTCGGCACGATGACGTGGGGCGAGCAGAACACCGAGCAGGAAGCGCACGCGCAGATCGACTACGCGCTCGATCACGGCGTGAACCTGATCGACACTGCGGAAATGTATCCGGTGCCGCCGCGCGCCGAAACGCAAGGCTCGACGGAGCGCTACATCGGCACGTGGCTCGCGCAGCACAAGAGCGCGCGCGAGAAGATCGTGCTCGCCACCAAGATCGCGGGCCCCGCGCGTCAGCCGCACAATCCGCGTCATATTCGCGGCGAGGGCAACCAGTTCGATCGCAAGAACCTGACCGAGGCGCTCAACGACAGCCTCGAACGTCTGCAAACGGACTACGTCGATCTGTATCAGCTGCACTGGCCCGATCGCAGCACGATGACGTTCGGCCGTCCGTCGTATCCGTGGGTCGACGACGCGTACACGGTGCCGATCGAGGAAACGCTGACGGTACTCGCCGAATTCGTGAAGGCTGGCAAGGTGCGCCATATCGGCGTGTCGAACGAAACGCCGTGGGGCGTCGCGCAGTTTCTGCGCGCGGCCGAAAGACTCGGCTTGCCGCGCATCGTCAGCATCCAGAATCCGTACAGCCTGTTGAACCGCACGTACGAAGTGGGTCTGTCCGAGTACGCGCATCGCGACAACATCGGTCTGCTCGCGTATTCACCGCTCGCGTTCGGCTGGCTGTCGGGCAAGTACGAAGGCGGCGCGCGTCCTGCCGGCGCGCGCATCACGCTGTTCGAGCGCTTCCAGCGCTATAGCAAGCCGCAAGCCGTGCAGGCGACCACGCGTTACGTCGAGCTCGCGAAGCGCCACGGCATGACCCCCGCGCAATTCGCGCTCGCGTTCGTCAATAGCCGGCCGTTCGTGACCAGCAATCTGATCGGCGCGACCTCGCTCGAACAATTGAAGGAAAACATCGCCAGCGCGGACGTGAAGCTGTCGCCGGAAGTGCTGGCGGAAATCGACAGGCTGCACGAGCTGCAGCCGAATCCGGCGCCTTGATGTCGAGGTAAGCGCGACGCGCTTGCCGCGGTGGCCCCGGTCGATTGCCGGGGCGGCCGCGGAAGGCGCAGCGAATCACTCGGTGTCGGCCGAACTCAACCCGCGGCCTTTGCCGTGTCCACCGTCTCGCGCTTCGCCGCAAGCGGCGAATTTTCGCCGAGATCCCAGAACAGTCCGGCCATCATCTGCAGGCCCTCGCGCACCACCGGAGCCAGAAGGTGCTCGTTCGGCGCATGCTGCGAGCAGGCCGGATAAGAATGCGGCACCCAGATCGTCGGCAGACCGAGCGTGTCGGCGAATACCTCGTTCGGCAGCGTGCCGCCGAGATTCGGCAGCAGCGCGGTCTTCTTGCCGGTGGTCGCTTCGAGCGACGCGATCGCCCACGTGACCCACGGATCGTCGGGATCCAGCCGCGTGGCTGGCGCGCCGCGTTCGACGTCGATTTCGACCAGCTGAAAACCGTGCGCATCGAGATGCGCGCGCAGGTGCTCGCCGAGGTTTTCCCAATCGGTGCCGACCACGAAACGCAACTGGCAGACCGCGAACGCCGACGGCGGAATCGCGTTGACCGGGTTCTCCGGATTGCCCGCCTTGAAGGCCAGCACTTCGAAGCTGTTCCAGCCGAACACGCGCTCGGGCGCGGAAAGACCCGGCTCGCCCCAGTTGTCATCGACGGTGGGGTCGCCCGGACCGTTGCCCACCGTGATGTCGGCAAGCGCGCGGCGCACGGCCTCGGGGATCGGCGGCGGACGCAGGCCGTCGACTGCGATCACGCCGCGCGCATCGACGAGACTCGCGAGCGCGTTGGCGAGCACCGTCGCCGGATTGCGCAGCAAGCCGCCCCAGTTGCCCGAGTGATGCGCGCCGTCGCGCAGGTTCAGCGACAGCCTGAAATTGACCGCGCCGCGCGAGCCGAGAAACACGGTCGGACGACGCGCTGCGAGACGCGGACCGTCGGAGGCGATCAGCACGTCGGCGGCGAGTTCGTCGCGATGCGCATGGCAGATCGCGTCGAGCCCCGGTGAGCCGGTTTCCTCACCCATCTCGATCAACAGCTTCGTGTTGAAGCCGAGTTTGCCGTCGCGCGCGGCGAGCGTGCTCGCGAGCGCGGCGAGGTTGATCGAGTGCTGGCCTTTGTTGTCGGCGGTGCCGCGACCGAACCAGCGCTCGCCTTCCACGGTCACCGCCCACGGCGTCAGCGGCGCGCGCCACTGGCTATCGTAGCCGCGCACGACGTCGCCGTGGCCGTAGATCAGCACGGTCGGCAGATGATCGCCTTCGTGACGGTTGGCGATCAGGAACGGACCGAAGCCATCGACCGGGTTATCGACGATGCGCGTGCTGAAGCCGAGGCGCTCCGCTTCGGGCTGGATTTCGTCGGTCAGATAGGACAGCAGCAGTGCGCCGCGATCGCTTTCCTGGCTTTCGGTGCGAAAACCGACGCGACGGTTCAGATCGGCGAGAAAAGCGCCGGATTCGAAGTGCCGGGTGGCAAGCTCGATGGCCTGGTTGCGGCTCATGTCGATGTCTCCGATGCGGGGGATGGGTGAAGGGGCGGAGGGCCGCGAGGCTCGATGGCTCGATGCTCGGCGCGGCGTTCAGGCGAATCGTCTGCAACGTGATTGCGACCGATTCTAGAAGCGCGCCGTTTTTGTCACAATGATCATGTTTCGAAGCTTGCCTTGCCGGAAAAGCAAAGCGTCGCGCGTCGGCTCGAACCGCGGCACCCGCCCACCCATCGCACCGTTGCAACTGATTCGATCGAGGCGTCCAGGATGGCACGTTCACTGCATGGCATCGCGTTGCGTTATTTCGTCGAAGTCGCGCGCGGCGGCTCGCTGAGCGACGCGTCCGAGCGGCTGCACGTCGCGGTATCGGCGATCAGCCGGCAAATCGTGCGGCTCGAAAGCGAACTCGGCGTGACGCTGTTCGAGCGGCGTCCGCGCGGCATGACGCTGTCCGAGGCCGGTGAGCGGCTGCTGGCGTACGCGCAACGCAGCCTGCTCGAAGCCGAGCACGTGATGAAAGAGATTAGCGGCCTCGCGAGCTTGCACGGCAACCGGATCAAGATCGCGACCGCCGAGGGCTTTGCGGTCGACTTCCTGCCCGCCGCGATTGCGGATTTCCGCGCCGAGCACCCCGGCATCGATTTCACGCTGACCGTGATGTCGCCGGCCGACGCCACTCGTCACGTGCGCGACGGCGACGTCGATATCGCGCTGTCGTTCAGCCTCGCGCCGGAGAAGGGCGTGAAGGTCGAGCACACCGAACGCGCGCCGGTGTTCGTGCTGCTGCGCGCCGATCATCCCCTTGCGGCGCGCGCGAAACTGTCGCTCGCCGAGGTGAGTCGCTATCCGCTCGTGTTGTCGGAGACGGGGACCACGATTCGCCAGTTGATCGACATCACGTGCGCGCTCGAAGGCATCCTCCTCGAGCCGGACCTGATCTGCAACAACAGCGGCGCGAGTTATCGCTACGCGCAGCGGTCCGGCGCGATCATGTTCACGGGGCTGCTGTCGGTGCGCGACCGCTATGCCGACGACGGCTTCGTCGTGATTCCGCTCACCGACCCGCAGATGCGCCAGCGCAGCATCCAGGTGCAGACGATGGCGGGGCGCGAGTTGCCCCCGTCGGTGCGCACGTTTCGCGACCATCTGATCGCGCGGATCGCGGATGCGAAGCCGGTCGGGGCGCAGGCGTCGAAGGTCGCCGGTGGACGCGGTAAACGTACGCCGCGGCGCCCGCGAGCCGATGCATGAAATGCGACACATGCCCCGCACTAAGCGGCAAATGTTCTCCCGGAATCCGAATCACGACCTAAACTGTGGTGGACGGCAAGGACGGCCCTGAGAAAACGACCCTGATGGTGCGCGCCACGATCAGGGGAAACGCGGAACAATGACAGTCGAACCGCGGACCTGCCGCCCAGCCCGCGATGCTGCAATGCACACAAGCGGCAATAGATGGACCCAAATAGAAACGCGGCGCGTCGTCCCGATGGCGCGTTGCCCACGACAGAGCGATAGGACCAACACAGCCATGGCGCAACAGAAAACCAATCCAAAACTCGAGCAGGCTCTCACGCGCGGTGATCTCGCGATCCGTCAGGCGAACTCGGCGCGAGCGACCGCCTTGTTGCGTGCGCTCGCCAAGATGATCGTCGATGCCTCGGCGACCATCGGCGTGGAAGCCTTCACGCTGATTCACGACGGCGACAAGATCTACGATCCCGCCGATGGTCTATGGCCGCAGGCGCTGCTGATTTCGCTCGACGGTCCGGTCGAGGACGCCGATCCCGACGAATTGCGCACGGTGCGGCTGATCGCGGATGATCCGGTCACCGTGTTCCGGGTGGAATGGCAGCGCGCCGATGGCAAGATCGGGCGTCACGAGGGCGGCCCGTTCGCGACGGTCGCGTTCATCTCCGACGTCGATATTCCGTGGACCGATGACGAGGACTGAGCGCGCACAACGATAGCAAACACGCCGTGCGACGACCGACGCGGGCGTCGTCTTGCGCGGGTGCAGGCGCGACGCGCCGCCCGCGCGTTCGGCTTACTTCATCATGCGACGCCGAAGCAGGATCGCCGACACGATGAAGCCGCCGACCGCATAAGCGGCCAGCACGCTCACATGGAGCGCCGCGTGCTCCATCGGCCGACCGAGCATCGCCGGGCGCATCAGATCGACCGCATTGGCGAGCGGCAGCGCGGCAGTCACCGCTTGCGCGGCGCCGGGCAGTTGCGAGATCGGGAAGAACACGCCGGAGAGCAGCAGCATCGGCGTGAGCACGAGCGTCTGATAGAACATGAAAAAGTCGTATGACGGCGCGAGCGCCGTCACGATCATCGCGAGGCTCGCGAACGCGAGACCGGCCAGCACGATGACCGGCAGCGCGAGCAGCATCGACGGAAAACTCGCATAGCCGAGCGCGCCCGCCACCAGCATGATCGCCACACCCGACAACACCGATTTGCTGGCGGCCCACACCACCTCGCCGAGCACGATATCGCCGAGCGTGAGCGGCGTATGCATGATCGCTTCCCACGTGCGCTGCACGTGCATGCGCGAAAAGCCCGAATACATCGACTCGAAGCTCGCCGACATCATCACGCTCGACGGCACCGTGCCCGCCGCGAGGAACGAGATATACGACACGCCGTCGACGTGCCCGACCATTAGTCCGAGCCCGAGGCCGAGACCGAACAGATAGATCATCGGATCGGCGAAGTTGCCGAACATCGACGCGATGGCGAGCTTTTTCCACACCAGGTAATTGCGGCGCCACACCGCGATCCAGTTCGTGGCATTGGCGGGGAAGGCACCGAACGGTTCCTGCGCCGATGGCGTGCCGTCGTGGGTTTCGTAAGTACGTGCGTCCATCAAGTGTCTCGCTATGGGTTCAGTCCTGCATTTCGCGACCGGTGAGCCGCAGAAACACATCCTCGAGATTCGCCGGCCGATGCAGATAGCGCAAATCGGCGCGCTGCTTGAGGCGCATATGCACGGGCTGCGCGTCGTTCACATAACAGAACAGCGTCTCGCCGCTGATCTCGGTGCGCTCGGCGAGCGGCGCGAGTTCGTCACGCAACGCAAACGGATCGGGGCCGTAGATCTCGATCACGTCGCAGCCGATTTCGGACTCGATCAACTCGCGCGGCGCGCCTTCGGCGATCTTGCGGCCTTCCTCGATCACGCACAGGCGATGACACAGCCGTTCGGCTTCTTCCATGAAGTGCGTGGTCAGCAGGATGGTCTTGCCGCGCGCGAGCAGCGAGCGCAGCCGCTCCCAGATCAGATGGCGCGCTTGCGGATCGAGACCGGTGGTCGGCTCGTCCATGATCAGCACGTCGGGATCGTTGATCAGCGCACGCGCGAGCGTGAGGCGCCGCTTCATGCCGCCCGACAGTTCGCTCACGCGCGCGTCCGCCTTGTTCTCGAGGCGAGCGAATTCGAGCAGACCCGGCACCGCCGCGCGACACTGCCCGGCGCTCAGACCGAAGTAGCGACCGAATACGAGCAGATTTTCGCGCACCGTGAAATCGGGATCGAGGTTGTCGAACTGCGGCACCACGCCGACGCGCGAGCGCGCGAGGCGCGCGCGGCCCGGGATCGGCTCGTCGCACAGCCGGATCGCGCCGGCGTCGGGCGCCGCAATGCCGAGCAGCATGCGCAATGTCGTGGTCTTACCGGCGCCGTTGGGGCCGAGCAGCCCGAAGCATTCGCCGGTGTTCACATGAAACGACAATCCGTCGACGACCGTTTTTTCGCCGTAGCTTTTCCTGACCTGATGGAATTCGATGGGGGCGGTGGGCATGGCTCGAGCAAGGCTCCGGAAGAAGACACAACGTACGCGCAAGACACACAACATACCTGCGATGCACGCATTGCGCACGCGAAGCCGCTTACTCCAGGTATCGGATCGCCGATGCGAGCGGGTGTCCGGGAACGCGTCGTGCGTGGGGTGCGATGCGCTCGTCGGTGTCGATTGGCGCCGCTGATTGGCGGTGGCACGACTGGCACGTCAACCGGCCCGCAGTGTGTCGACGCAGCGTTCGCAAACGAAATTTTGCATTGCGGCATCCGTGTGCAAACGCTGCGTCGGGTCGCCCAACGCTTGTGCAGACTGGATCGGCATGCACCGAGTATGCACTTAGCGTTTTCCATCCCTTGCAAGCCGAATTGCGGCGCACCATGATTGATTCAGACCGCGCTTTCCGCGCGAATGGAGAAAACAGATGGCGAGCTACCAGAAAATCCTGTTGTGCTACGACGGCTCGCGCGAAGGCCGCAAAGCCCTGCGTTGCGGTGCCGATCTGGCGTTGGAACTGAAGGCGGAAACGCATCTGCTGTCGGTCGTCGACATGCGTTCGAGCATCGCGCAGAGCGCGGGCCTGTTGACGGACGTCGCCTGCGGCAGCTTCGAAAAAACGGCCCGCGAGATTCTGCAGGAGGGCGTGAACTGGCTGACCGAGCGAGGCGTGAGCGCGCAAGGGCATTTCGCATTCGGTCATCCGATCGACGAGATCGCCAATCTTGCCAACGAGTTGCAGGTCGACCTCGTGGTGGTGGGCCATCGCTGCCGGACCGGTTTGTCGCGGTGGTGGATGGGGGCGGGCAACACGCCGCTGCTCGACCGCGTGTCGTGCAGCATTCTGGTGGCGTGCTCGTCCGCGCAGGAGCAGCAGCAGGCGGCTGCGGCGTAATGGGCTAGTGAGGGACGCGAAGCCGCGCGCCCCGTCATCTAGCCCAGATGCGAATAGACCCTGTCGCGTGGCCGGCCCCGATGGCCAGCCACGCATCCCATCCGGCCAGGCTTCAATCTCACTCGTTCAGATTGATCGCCGCGAGCTTCCACGTGACCAGACCTTCGCGACGAAAGATTGCCGAATAGTTCGCGTTACCTTCGCCACGCCGGTACGTGATGACAAACTCGTTGAGACTGCGATAGCCGGCCGTGCTTTGACGCCCGGGCGGCGGGGCGCTTGCCTGCGTGGTGGTGTCGCCCGCGGCTGGTGCGGCCGGCGCTTCGCCGCCCGCGGCTGGCGGCGCGGACGGTTGCTCGCCCGGCGTGCCGCGCGGCGGCATGCCGTTCAGCAGCGCCGCGACGCCGTCGGGTGTCGCATAGGCATCGACGAGCGGGCCGATCAGCGTCACGCCGATCACCGCGCCGATCGTGGCCATCTTGTTGCCGGCATCCGCCTCGAGCCGGCGTGTCAGCATGGCGCCCACCTGTTGCTTCAGGCTATCGCGTAGCGCGGGAAAGTCCACATACTGATTGACGGTTTGCACGTCGCGCGCATCGGCGGCGCGTTTGAGATTGTTCACCGCCAGATACGGTGACGCATAAATAAAGCCCAGCGCGGCAATCACGATCACCACGATCAGCGTGATCAGCAGCGGCCGGGTGGCGCTGCCCTGTGTGCGTTTCCGAATTGTCATCGAATGGGACTCCACGTCAGTGATGATCTAACGTCGACCACGGCGAGGTCGAAACGACCCCATCCCACGCGAATCTCTGAACATCCGAAGTGCTTGTTGCATGCGTACTCAGGATTCGCTCAGGCTTCGAACACCGCGCCGTGCACGTTGGCTTCGTCGGCTATGCAACGATCGATCATACGGCATACGGCGTCGACCGTGCCGACCATGATCAGTCGCGACGGTCCATGATAGACCCGCACCGGCGCGCGACGCGCGGGCTCGGCGATGTTCAGCGCCGAATTCAGCGACACGCGCGCGAATGCCGGCAACGACGACGGCAGACCGGAAGCTTCGGCAGCCGCGTCGAACAGCGACGGCGTGCGCGCAGCGGGCGCCTCGATTAGCGCGCAGGGCGTGAGCTTGCGCAGATGGCGCAGACGGCCGAACTGGCGAAAGGGCAACAGGCGGGCAAGGCGTTCCATGAGTCTCTCCAGGCGATTCGGCGTAGATGCGGGCGTAGATGCGGGCGTAAATGCGGGCGTAAATGCGGGCGTAAATGCGGCTTGGGTTGGACAAACCGGCGCAAGCGTTCCGGCGACAGCGAAAGATCAGAACTCGCTGGGGCGGATCAGCCCGACCGCGATCCCTTCGAGCGCGAAATCGGCGCTGCCGGATTCCACGAAGATGTTGTCGTAATCGGGGTTTTCGGCGATCAGTTCGATGCCGTTCGGCCGGCGCTTCAGACGTTTGACCGTTACGTCGTCGCCAAGCCGCGCAATGATGATCTGGCCGTCCTTCGCTTCGGTGCGCTTTTGCACCGCGAGCAGGTCGCCGTCGAGAATGCCCGCGTCGCGCATCGACAGGCCGCGCACCTTCAGCAGGTAGTCGGGCTTGCTCGAGAACAGCGCCGGGTCACACGCGTAGTGCTGCGAGATATGTTCCTGCGCGAGGATCGGGCTACCCGCCGCGACCCGGCCGATCAGCGGCAACGACAACTGCATCAGGCCCGCATGCGGCAGGGTGAACTGATACGGCGCGTCCTCCTGCCCGGACAGCAGGCGGATGCCGCGCGACGCGCCGGCCGCGAGTTCGATCACACCCTTGCGCGCCAGCGCGCGCAGATGCTCTTCCGCGGAATTGGCCGAGCTGAACCCGAGTTCGGCGGCAATTTCCGCGCGAGTGGGCGGAAAGCCGGTGCGTTCGATCGCGCGGCGGATCAGATCGAAAACCTGCTGCTGTCGTGCGGTGAGTTTTGTCATGGCCACTGTATGTATGAACAGGTGACTGTATTTTTATACAGTATTCGGCGCATTTCAAGCTTTACTTTAAGTTCGGCGCAAGGGTCGCGCTGGGGCGTCGTTTATCGGCGACATGACGGCGTTGTCGGCGTCCCAACAGCCGACGCATCTGTCGTTACCACTTTTAAGCATTAAAAAATGAAGAAACATTATTTTTAATAATGAAAGCGCTTCGATAGACTGGCCTCCGGTTGGCGCTCATGTGCACGTGACTGCGACGCAGAACAACACCAGACGCTCATCAGCGGACATCACGCGGAGAAAAATTGAAATGAACCATCGGCATACGGGGCTTGCGGCTCGAACCAGAAAACTGATCGCGGCGCTCGCCGTCGGCGCGGCGGGTGCGCTCGGCATGTTGGGCGCAAGCGGCGTCGCGCACGCCGACACCACGCTGTTGAACGTGTCCTACGATCCGACGCGCGAGCTGTATCAGGACATCAATCAGGCATTCGGCAAGGAATGGAAGGCGAGGACCGGCGAAGCCGTCACCTTCAGGCAGTCGCACGGCGGCTCGGGCGCGCAGGCTCGCTCGGTGCTCGACGGACTGCAGGCCGACGTCGTGACGCTTGCGCTCGCCTATGACATCGACGCGCTCGCGAACAAGGGGCTCGTCGACAAGAACTGGCAAAAGCGTCTGCCGGACAACGCATCGCCGTACACGTCGACGATCGTGTTTCTGGTGCGCAAGGGCAACCCGAAGCACATCAAGGATTGGGACGATCTGGTGAAGCCGGGCGTGTCGATCGTTACGCCGAATCCGAAGACCTCGGGCGGCGCGCGCTGGAATTATCTGGCCGCGTGGGCGTACGCCGAGCATCAACCGGGAGGCAACGACCAGAAGGCCAGGGAGTTCGTCGGCAAGCTGTACAGGAACGCCGGCGTGCTCGATTCGGGCGCGCGCGGCGCGACCACGAGCTTCGTGCAGCGCGGTATCGGCGACGTGCTGATCGCGTGGGAAAACGAGGCGTTCCTGTCGCTGAAGGAGTTTGGTCCGGACAGGTTCGAGATCGTGGTGCCGTCGGTGAGCATTCTGGCCGAGCCGCCGGTCGCGGTGGTCGACAAGGTCGTCGACAAACACGGCACGCGCAAGGTGGCCGAAGCGTATCTGAACTTCCTGTATAGCGAGCAAGGTCAGGAGATCGCCGCGCGCAATTTCTATCGTCCGCGTTCCACCAAGGTGCCGGCCGATCTGACCGCGAAGTTTCCGAAGCTGAAGCTGTACACGATCGACGATTCGTTCGGTGGTTGGACCAACGCGCAGAAGACCCATTTCGCGGACGGCGGCGTGTTCGATTCGATTTATCAGCCGCAGTAACCACCGCCTGAGTCACCGCCAGGGGCAAAAGGGCGCGCCCAATGGGCGCGCTTTCGGCTAACCGGGGTCCGGTGGCCAGCGGTGCGGCAGTACCGCAGTACCGCAGTACCGCAGCACGGCAAAACGAACAACCGCGCGAGCATCAACCATGAACGAGTATCCAGCATGACCATGTTGACCTTCCGCAAGCCGAGCGCATTGCCCGGTTTTGGCCTGACACTCGGCATCACGGTGGCTTATCTGAGCCTCGTGGTGCTGATTCCATTGGCGGCGACCTTTCTGAAAACCGCGACGCTCGACTGGGACCAGTTCGTGCGCGCGGTCACGTCGCCGCGTGTGCTCGCGTCGTATCGGCTGACGTTTTTCTCGGCGCTAGGCGGCGCGCTGATCAACGCGGTGTTCGGCTTTCTCGTCGCGTGGGTGCTGGTGCGCTACACGTTTCCGTTCAAGCGTATCGTCGATGCGGTCGTCGATCTGCCGTTCGCGTTGCCCACCTCGGTGGCGGGCATTTCGCTCGCGGCCGTGTATGCGGGCAACGGCTGGATCGGCCAGTTCCTCGCGCCGCTCGGCATCAAGATCGCGTTCACGCCGGCGGGCGTGCTGGTCGCGCTGACGTTCATCGGCCTGCCGTTCGTCGTGCGCACCGTGCAACCGGTGCTCGAGGAGTTCGAGCGCGAGCAGGAGGAGGCGGCCGCGTGTCTCGGCGCGTCGCGCTGGCTCACGTTTCGCCGCGTCGTGCTGCCGGCCGTGTTCCCGGCGGTGCTGACCGGCTTCGCGCTCGCCTTTGCGCGCGCGCTCGGCGAATACGGCTCGGTGATCTTCATCGCCGGCAATGTGCCGATGAAGTCGGAGATCACGTCGCTCCTGATCATCACGAAGCTCGAGCAATACGACTATGCGGGCGCGACGGCGCTCGCGGTCGTGATGCTGGTCGTGTCGTTCCTGATGCTGCTGTCGATCAACACGCTGCAGTGGTATCTGCAGCGGCGCACGAGCCGCGGCAAGACGGGATCGGCGCCAGTGGCCACGAGCGTCGCCGCTATCGGTGGAGGTGTGCAATGAGCCGCGTTCCGACCCACCCGGCGAGCGTGGCGCGTCGCCCCGATCCGGTCAGCGAGCCGGCGCTCGTGCGCTGGCTGCTGATCGGCCTCGCACTGCTGTTTCTCGCGCTGTTTCTGGCCGTGCCGCTCGCCGCGGTGTTTTACCAGGCGCTGAACAAGGGGCTGCGTTTTTACTTCGAAGCGCTCGCCGATCCGGATGCGCTGTCGGCGATCAAACTGACGCTGCTCACCGCGGCGATCGCGGTGCCGCTGAACCTCGTGTTTGGCCTCGCGGCGTCGTGGTGTATCGCGAAGTTCGAATTCCGCGGCAAGGCGCTGCTGACCACGTTGATCGATCTGCCGTTTTCGGTGTCGCCGGTGATCTCCGGTCTGATCTACGTGCTGATGTTCGGCGCGCAGGGCTGGTTCGGCCCGTGGCTCGAAGATCACAACGTGCAGATCATCTTCGCGGTGCCGGGCATCGTGCTCGCGACGATCTTCGTCACGTTCCCGTTCGTCGCGCGCGAGCTGATTCCGCTGATGCAGGCGCAGGGCAACGACGAGGAAGAAGCCGCGCACGTGCTCGGCGCATCGGGCTGGCAGACGTTCCGTCGCGTCACGCTGCCGAACGTCAAGTGGGGTCTGCTGTACGGCGTGATTCTGTGCAATGCGCGCGCAATGGGCGAGTTCGGCGCGGTGTCGGTCGTGTCGGGCCATATTCGCGGGCAGACCGACACGATGCCGCTGCACGTCGAAATCCTCTACAACGAGTACAACTTCTCGGCCGCGTTCGCCGTGGCCTCGCTGCTCGCGCTGCTGGCGCTGGTCACGCTGGGGCTCAAGCTGTTGGCCGAGCGTCATATGTCGGCGGAACTGTCGGCGGCGCGCGAAGTGCCTGCGTATGCGGGGCCCGTGTCGCCTTCCGGCGCTTCGCAGGCCAATAGCGCGCAGGCCGCTTCGCATTCGTTTTTCGTCAACGCCGCGCCTGCGTCGCAGCGACATCCGCTCAAGCAAGGAGAGCTGTAAATGGGTATCACCGTTCGTAACCTGCAAAAGCGCTTCGGCGATTTCGTCGCGCTCGACAACGTGTCGCTCGACTTTCCACCGGGCGAACTCGTCGCGCTGCTCGGGCCGTCGGGTTGCGGCAAGACGACGTTGCTGCGTGTGATCGCCGGCCTCGAATACGCGGACGGCGGCCGGGTCGAGCTGCAAGGCCAGGATGTCGCGGCGGTCGGCGCGCGTGAGCGCGAGGTCGGTTTCGTGTTCCAGCACTACGCGCTGTTCCGGCATATGACGGTGTTCGAAAACGTCGCGTTCGGGCTGCGCGTGAAGCCGCGCAAGGAACGTCCGTCGGAGAAGGTGATTCGCGAGAAGGTGCATGAGTTGCTGAAGCTCGTGCAGCTCGACTGGCTCGCGCAGCGCTATCCGTCGGAGCTGTCCGGCGGCCAGCGCCAGCGCATCGCGCTCGCACGTGCGTTGGCCGTGGAGCCGAAGGTGCTGTTGCTCGACGAGCCGTTCGGCGCGCTCGACGCGAAGGTGCGCAAGGAACTGCGCAGCTGGTTGCGTCGCCTGCACGACGATCTGCATATTTCGACGATCTTCGTCACGCACGATCAGGAAGAAGCGCTCGAAGTGGCTGACCGCATCGTCGTGCTCAATCGCGGGCATGTCGAGCAGGTCGGCAGCCCACAGGAGGTGTACGACCATCCGCAGACGCCGTTCGTCTACGAGTTTCTCGGCGCGGCGAACCGTCTGCACGGCAGCGTCGATGCGCAAGGCTTCGTCGTCGATGGCGCGGCGCTGCCGGTCGCGATCGCGGCGGGTTTTAGGGGCCCGGCGTTCGCCTATGTGCGGCCGCACGATCTGCAGTTGTATCCGCAGGCGGCGGGGCATCGCGAGGGCATTGTCGTCGACGTGCGGCGCGTGGTGACGCTCGGCGGTTCGGTGCGCGTCGAGCTCGCCGGTCGCGAGGGCAATCTGCTCGAAGCCGAACTCGATCGCGAAACGTGGCGTGATCTGCAACTCGCGGTCGGCGACGGCGTGAGCGCGGTGCCGCGCGCGCTGCGGGTGTTTCCGGCGCGGTGAGATGGCGGCGCCGCTGTGCGGCGCTGAGGACAGGAGAGAACTTATCAGCCGTGCCGCGTGGATCGCCTGGCATTTGCGGCTCCAATAACTCAACTCTGGCGGAACCGGAGACACAACGATGAATTTCCAGCAATTGCGCTTCGTGCGCGAAGCCGTGCGGCAGAACATGAACCTGACCGAAGTGGCGAACGTGCTCTACACGTCGCAGTCGGGCGTATCGAAGCAGATCAAGGATCTCGAGGACGAACTCGGGGTCGACATCTTCATCCGCCGCGGCAAGCGTCTGACCGGGCTCACCGAGCCGGGCAAGGCCGTGCATCAGTTGATCGAGCGGATGCTGCTCGATGCGGAGAATCTGCGCCGCGTCGCGCGTCAGTACGCGGATCAGGACAGCGGCCACCTCGTCGTCGCGACCACCCACACGCAGGCACGCTACGCATTGCCGAAGGTGATTCGGCAGTTCACGTCGGTGTTCCCGAAAGTGCATCTGGCGCTGCGCCAGGGCAGCCCGCAGCAGATCGCGCAGATGATCATCAACGGCGAGGCGGATATCGGCATCTCGACCGAGGCGCTCGACCGTTTTCCCGACATCGTCACTTTCCCGTGCTATTCGTGGCATCACGTCGTGGTGGTGCCGAAGGATCATCCGCTCGTCGGCCGAGCGAATCTGACGCTCGACGAGATCGCCGAATTTCCGATCGTCACCTACGACCAGGACTTCACCGGCCGCTCGCATATCGATCAGGCGTTCGCGAAAGTGGGTGCGTTGCCCGACGTCGTGCTGACCGCGATCGACGCCGACGTGATCAAGACCTACGTCGAACTCGGCATGGGCATCGGCGTGGTCGCGGCAATGGCCTACGACCCGAAGCGCGACAGCGAACTCGTCGCGCTCGACACGCAGCATCTGTTCGAGGCGAGCACGACGCGTGTCGGCTTGCGCAAGGGCGCGTTCCTGCGCGCGTACGCCTATCGGTTGATCGAGATGTTCGCGCCGCAGTTGAGCGAGGCAGACATCGCGGCGCAGTTGCGCGAGGCGGCTTAGAGCCGCGAGCAGCTTAGGGTGGGACTTGCACCCGTCGTCAATACTTGTGGCGATGAGTGCAATTGGGCACCGCATGAGATTTGAGCCCGCTCGCGCGTTGCGCACGCTCGCGCAAGCCGAACCCGCGTCCGGTCTTCCACGCATGGCGACGCGAAGCGCATCGCTTACAATCGCCGCCATGAATACCTCGACTTCTCCCTCTCTCCCGATTCCCCCCGGCCATAGCACCGCGCCGACGCTGCCGCGCATCGCGGTGCTCGCGACCGGCGGCACGATCGCCGGCGCGGCCCCGGATGCGGCCAATACGTCGGGCTATCAGGCGGGCGTCGTCGGCGTCGATCAACTGCTCGCGGCGGTGCCGGCGTTGTCTACGGTCGCGCGAATCGCGCCCGAGCAGATCGCCAGCGTCGACAGCAAGGACATGTCGCTGCCGCTGTGGACCACACTCGCGCAACGCATCAACGCGCTGCTCGCGACGGACGACGTCGACGGCCTGGTGGTCACGCACGGTACCGATACGCTCGAAGAAACCGCCTATCTGCTGCATCTGACCGTCAAGTCGGACAAGCCGGTCGTGTTGACCGCGGCGATGCGCCCGGCGTCGGCGCTTTCCGCCGACGGTCCGCTGAACCTGCTAAACGCGGTGACGGTCGCCGCGCACGCGGCGGCACGCGGGCAGGGCGTGCTGGTCGCGTTTAACAACCGGATTCACAGCGCGCGCGACATTGTGAAAACGAGCACCTATGCGGTCGATGCTTTCCAGTCGCCTGAGATTGGCGCGCTCGGCTGGGTGCAGGATGGCCGCGTCGAGTTCCAGCGCGGCGTGGTGCGCGCGCATACGGTCGCGAGCGAATTCGCAATCGATGCGGCGTGGCCGCAGGTGGAGATCGTCACGAGCTATGCGGGCGTGTCGCGGATCGCCATCGATGCGCTGGTCGCCGCGGATGTGCGCGGCATCGTCGTGGCGGGAACGGGCAATGGCTCGATCCACCAGTCGTTGCAGCAGGCACTGGCGGATGCCGCGTTGCGCGGCGTGGCGGTGGTGCGCTCGTCGCGCGTGGGTTCGGGGCATGTGATGCGCAACGGCGCGGCGGCCGACGATGCGCTCGGTTTCGTCAGCGCGGGTTCGCTGAATCCGTACAAGGCGAGGGTGCTGCTGATGCTGGCGCTGGCCGCGGGCCACACTGCGCCGGCGGCGTTGCAGAAGGTGTTCGATACGTATTGATTGGCGAATCCGACAGCCGGACACCCGACGACGACGTCTGACCGACCAAGGCTTCCCCGTCACCGACGGGTGCCGCTGCGGACCCCACTTGCCGCTCTCAGCCCAGAGCGGCGCGATTTGCCCGTTACGCCGCGCCGGCAACCCAAGCTGCCGTGCAACGAACGGGCGCCCCACCTGTGTTCACCGCGACGTCGCCGATGCCGAAGCGGCAACCGGCGGAATCAACGGCGAGCTGAACTGAAGAGGAAGCACGAAGACCTCAAGCCGCCTTCGCTTCCTCGCTATCCGGCGCTTGCGCGACTTCATGATTCGCCATGATTTCGAGCGCGCGCACCATCGCCGAGTGATCCCACGCCTTGCCGCCGTTCGCGGCGCAGACGCTGAACAGTTGCTGCGCGCTCGCGGTATGCGGCAGCGCGATGCCGAGCTTACGCGCGCCATCGAGCGCGAGATTCAGGTCCTTCTGATGCAGCTCGATGCGAAAGCCCGGACTGAACGTGCGCTTCGTCATGCGCTCGCCATGCACTTCGAGAATCCGCGACGACGCGAAGCCGCCCATCAGCGCGCGCCGCACCCGCTCTGGGTCGGCGCCCGAGCGCGACGCGAACAGCAGCGCTTCCGCGACCGCTTCGATGTTCAGCGCGACGATGATCTGGTTCGCGACCTTGCAGGTCTGACCCGCGCCGTTGTCGCCGATCAGCGAGATGTTCTTGCCCATCAGTTCGAACAACGGCTTGGCCAGCGCAAAGGCTTTCTCGGGACCGCCGACCATGATCGTCAGCGACGCATCCCGCGCGCCGATTTCGCCGCCCGACACCGGCGCATCGAGATAGTCGACGCCGAGCGCGTTGATCTTCTTCGCGAACGCCTGGGTGTCGAGCGGCGAGATCGAGCTCATGTCGATGACGAGCTTGCCTTTGGCGAGGCCGGCGGCGACGCCGTCGTCGGCGAACAGCACGTTGGCGACGTCCGGCGTGTCCGGCACCATGATGATGACGATGTCGGCGGCCTGCGCGACGGCGGTTGAACTGGCGACCACGCTCGTGCTCTTCGCGATGTCGTCCGGTACCGGATACGCGCCGTTCACGAACAGCGAGTGACCGCCCTTGATGAGGTTGCGCGCCATGTGCGCGCCCATGATGCCGAGTCCGATGAAGCCGATCTTTGCCATGTGTGTGAATCTCCAGGGTTATAGGGGGCGTGCGTTGAGGCTTCAGGGTTCCGTCAGGAACCCCAAGGCGCCTCAAGCCGCCGCATGCGCCGCGCCGCGCGCTTGACCTGCCACGCTTTGCACCCAGCCGAGGCCGGCATCGGTCGTCGTGCGCGGCTTGTATTCGCAACCGACGTAGCCGTCGTAGCCGAGCGAGTCGAGCAGCGCGAACAGATACGGATAGTTGATCTCGCCGGTGCCCGGTTCGTGCCGCCCAGGGTTGTCCGCGAGCTGGATATGCGCGATCTGCGCGAGGTTCTTTTCGATCGTCGCCGCGAGTTCGCCTTCCATCCGCTGCATGTGATAGATGTCGTATTGCAGGAACAGATTGTCCGAGCCGACCTCGCGAATCACGTCGAGTCCATCGCGCGAACGGTTCAACGCGAAGCCCGGAATGTCGTACGAGTTGCATGGCTCGACGAGCAGCCGGATGCCGGCCTTCTTGAGCTCGCGCGCGGCAAAGCGCAGGTTGTCGACGATCGTTGCGCGGGCGGTGTCGGCGTCGACGTTCGCGCCCGCAATGCCGACGAGGCAGTTCAGTTGCGGCACCTTCAACGCGCTTGCGTATTCGATCGCGCGGCCCACGCCTTCCTGAAACTCGGCGACCCGATCGGGCAGGCACGCGATGCCGCGTTCGCCGGCTTCCCAGTTGCCGGCCGGCAGGTTGTGCAGCAGCAGCTTGAGGCGGTTCTGCTGCAGACGTGCACTCAATTCGGCGATCGAATACGGATAGGGAAACAGGAATTCGACGGCATGAAAGCCGGCGTTGGCCGCTGCCGCGAAACGGTCGAGGAACGGCACTTCGTTGAACAGCATCGTCAGGTTCGCTGCGAATTTAGGCATGGTGCTTTTGTCTCTCAGGTCGGTCAGGGAGTGGCGCGCTGGTCTCGATGAGGGGAGGGCGCGGAGCATGAGCCCGGCCCTCGCGCATCGAGCGCGCTGAATGCTGCGAATACCGCGAAGACGCAACGCTCAATCGAGCAGGCTGATCGCCGTCGGCGCATCCTCGCGCTTTTCCGCCAGTTCCTCGAACTCGTTGATCGCGTCGATCTCGGTGCCCATCGAGATGTTGGTCACGCGTTCGAGAATCACTTCGACGATCACCGGCACGTTGAACTCGGCCAGCATCGACTGCGCTTTTTGCAGCGCCGGCTTCAGCTCTTCCGGCTTGAGCACGCGAATCGCCTTGCAGCCGAGACCAACGGCCACCGCGACGTGATCGACGCCATAGCCGTTCATCTCCGGCGAGTTGATGTTCTCGAAGCCGAGCTGCACGCAGTAGTCCATTTCGAACGCGCGCTGCGCCTGGCGAATCAGCCCGAGGTACGAGTTGTTCACGACGACATGCACGTACGGCAGCTTGAATTGCGCGCCGGCCGCAAGCTCCTCGATCATGAACTGGAAGTCGTAGTCGCCCGACAGCGCGACGATCGGCCGTTGCGGATCGGCCGCGCGCACGCCGAGCGCCGCCGGAATCGTCCAGCCGAGCGGGCCGGCCTGGCCGCAGTTGATCCAGTTGCGCGCCTTGTACACGTGCAGGAATTGCGCGGCGGCGATCTGCGATAAACCGATCGTGCTCACGTAGCAGGTATCGCGGCCGAACACCTGGTTCATCTCTTCGTAGACGCGCTGCGGCTTCATCGGCACGTTGTCGAAGTGCGTCTTGCGCAGCATCGTGCGCTTGCGTTGCTGGCAATCGGCAACCCACGCGGCGCGATCCTTCAGCTTGCCCGCGGCCTTCCATTCGCTGGCCACTTCGACGAACAGTTCGAGCGCGGCCTTCGCGTCCGACACGATGCCGAGATCCGGGCCGAACACGCGGCCGATCTGCGTCGGTTCGATATCGACGTGCACGAACTTGCGCCCCTTCGTATAGACATCGACGCTGCCGGTGTGACGGTTGGCCCAGCGGTTGCCGATGCCGAGCACGAAGTCGGACGCGAGCATCGTCGCGTTGCCATAGCGATGCGAGGTCTGCAGACCGACCATGCCGGCCATCAGCGGATGGTCGTCGGCAATCGCGCCCCACGACATCAACGTTGGGATCACCGGCACGCCGAGCGTTTCGGCGAACTTCACGAGCAGGTCTTCGGCTACGGCGTTCAGCACGCCGCCGCCCGACACGATCAACGGCTTGTCGGCATCGTTGAGCAGCGTCAGCGCGGCTTCGATCTGCTTGCGGGTCGCCTTCGGCTTGTAGACCGGCAGCGGCTCGTACGTGTCGATGTCGAATTCGATTTCGGCGAGCTGCACGTCGATCGGCAGATCGACCAGCACCGGGCCCGGGCGGCCCGAGCGCATCAGATGGAACGCCTGCTGGAACACACGCGGCACCAGCGCCGGCTCGCGCACGGTCACGGCCCACTTGGTGACGGGCTTGGCGATCGATTCGATATCGACGGCCTGGAAGTCTTCCTTGTACAGACGCGCGCGCGGCGCCTGGCCTGTGATAGCCAGGATAGGAATCGAGTCGGCCTGCGCGGAGTACAAACCGGTGATCATGTCGGTGCCGGCGGGGCCCGACGTGCCGATGCACACGCCGATGTTGCCCGGCTGCGCACGGGTGTAGCCCTCGGCCATGTGCGATGCGCCCTCCACATGACGCGCGAGCACGTGGCTGATGCCGCCGGCTTTGCGCATCGCCGAGTAGAACGGGTTGATCGCGGCGCCCGGCACGCCGAACGCGGTATCGATGCCTTCTTTTTCGAGCACCAGAACGGCGGCGTCGACGGCTCTCATTTTGGCCATGAATGTCTCCTTAAGGTCGGGAATTACGTCGGTTGAGGGACACTGTAGGCCTGCGCCAAAGGTTTGATAAGATCAGTCCGGGTCGCTTATTCCGAAACAAAAAGTATGGAATGACGTGAAGCCCGGCGCACGGCCGGCATCAGCCCGGCAAGAGACAGGTGGGAGACGAACATGGACCGCTTCAAACAGATCGAAACCTTCGTGCGGGTCGCCGATGCGGGCAGTCTCGCGGCGGCGGCGCTCGAGGAAGGCGTGTCGCCGGTGATTCTCGGGCGGCGCATCGATGCGCTCGAGAAGCGCCTCGGCGTGAAGCTGATGTATCGCACGACACGGCGGCTCGTCGTCAGCGAGGACGGCGCCGCGTTTCTCGAACGCTGCCGCGGGCTTCTCGGCGAATGGGATCAGGCGGAAAACGAACTGAGCGCGGGGCGCCGCGCGGTGAACGGCCATCTGATCGTGTCGGCGCCCGCCGCGTTCGGGCGTAAGCACGTCGCGCCGCTCGCGCCTGCATTTCTGCGCGACAAACCCGAGTTGCAGATGTCGTTCAATCTGACCGACCGGGTCGTCGATCTGGTGCGCGAGGGCTACGATCTGTCGATCCGCATCGGCGGCGCGGTCGATCCGAACTTCGTCGCGGTGAAGCTCGCGTCGAACCGGCGCGTGGTGTGCGGTACGCCCGACTATTTTCGCCGTCACGGCAAGCCGAAGACGCTCGAGGATCTGCCGGCCCACAACTGTCTCGCGTTCAATCTGCAAGGCGGGCAGAACCGCGGCTGGTATTTCCGCCGCAACGGCAAGCTCGCGACGGTGCGGGTGGGCGGCTCGCTCGACTGCAACGATGGCGAACTGCTGCATCGCTGGGTTTCGGAGGGGCTCGGACTCGGCTGGCGTTCGACGTGGGAAATCCAGCGGCAGCTCGCGCGCGGCGAGCTCGAAACCGTGCTCGACGATTATGCGCTGCCCGATTACGACATTCTTGCGGTCTATCCGCAGCAGCGCTTCGTGCCGGCGCGCGTGCGCTATTTCATCGACTATCTGAAAGACGTGTACGCGAGCGACGACTACTGGAACCGGCCATCGTACTAGCTGGCGAGCGGGGCGCGCAGGCGATCGCGGTCTTTCTTGCGAATGCTCGCCTGAGTCGGGAATAAACTCGGTCTATGGCCAGTTCTGCTGTGAAAGACACGTCAGGAACGACACCACGGCGACGCGCAACAGCGACCCGCACGACGCAGCCGCCATGCCCTTGGAGGGGCCCACGTGGTCCAGACCGATTCAGACGCCGAGGCCGATGCAGCGAAAAGCCGCCGCTTCCAGCAGCTGGCGTTGCCGCATCTCGACGCCGCGTACAACCTCGCGCGCTGGTTGTGCGGCAATCCGAACGATGCCGAGGACGTCGTGCAGGAAGCGTTCATGCGCGCGTTCCGCTTCTTCGATACGTTTCGCGGCGACTCCGCGCGGCCGTGGCTGCTCGCGATCGTGCGCCGCACCTGGTACACGGAATGGCGCCGGCGCGCGCCGTCGCACGACATGCTCGAATTCGACGAAACGATGGACGACGCGACCCTCGACGGCTGGAGCGCGGGCGGCGACGATCCGCAAACGCTGCTGATCCGCGACGAGGATGCACGCCAGGTACACGACGCGTTGGCGCGTTTGCCGGTCGAGTATCGCGAGGTGCTGATCTTGCGCGAGCTCGAGGAGATGGGATATCGGGAGATCGCGGTGGTGGCCGATGTGCCGATCGGTACGGTGATGTCGCGGCTCGCGCGTGGGCGGCGCAAGCTGGCGGAGGTGTTGATGGCGCAGCAGCGAGGCGGGGGGGAGGCGGTTGGCGGGGGGC
>NZ_VZQP01000082.1:0-24424 GCF_014397655.1 Paraburkholderia sp. UCT31 | reverse complement strand
CGGGAAACCGCCGAAGAGACTCGCCATCTGCCGTTGCAGACGGTCGAACTCGCTGAAAAGGTCGGTCCCGAAGTAGAGATCACTCATGATCGTTTCCTCCTTGGATGCAGCAGGGAAACGAACCGGCCTACGCGCTCCAGTCCGTCTGCCATGCTGCGGCAAACAAATCGAAACACGCAGCGCGCCGGAATGCCGGCGCGACTGCCTGAGCGGAATTCAGAATAGAATCCCAAACGAAAATTTCAAGGGGATTTTGCGGCTTTCTGTTCTTGAAGCCGGGAGGTCACATCCCTATCTTCACGAGGTCCTGACGACCATGCGAGGACACCATGGAATTCGCATACGATTGGCTGACCCTTGGCCAGCACCGAATCAGGTTGCGCTCAACAAAGGGGTTCCCGACCGAGACGATGCGCACGGCGGTCGAAGTCATCCGGCTGGCGATCGACAGCAACATGAGCGCGCGTGCGCGGCTGGTTGAAGTGATATTCCTGCAGGAAACCGCCTACGAGATTGCGGTCGGCACCACGTTCGCCGATGACCGGCTATGCGCGCCCCAGCTGGAAGCGGCGATCGCGACCGTCCTGGGCCTGCAGCCCGCGCAGGTCAATATTTCAGTGACCGTGGTCACCCAGGAAGAGGTCGATCTGCACTTTGGTGTCTACGAAAGGATGCTGGCCGAAAAGCTCGGCGTGGTACCGCCGATCCACTGATGCGTCGTGGCAGGCAGCGGGCGGACGATCGGCAAGGGCACCACTCCGCGCTTGCCGCGCAGTCGCCCGGCTGCGGCTGCTGACGGCGCCGCCGCCTTTGCTGCATGCAATTAGCAGCGTCCCACCGGATTGCGTACTGCGGAGTCGGTCGATGTGCGTGACTGCAACGAACCGTCAATCCCCGTTTGCGGTCCCATCCGCACGGGGATCTGCGACGCTTGCGCCGCTGAGTACGAAAAGCACCGGCACGAACACTGCGAGCAATGCGTGGAAGCCTGTCGGCGCTAAAGGAATGCAGAGCTATGAGGCAGTAAGCAGGGGCTCGCTTTGAGGTCGCATATGCATCGACGTGCCGCAGACGACGACGCGAAATAGCGACGTTCACGGCCGCCGCGCGGCAGGCCAGCAGTAAGCGGGCATATCGACATCGGCGCACGAACGTCGGCAATGGCCAATGACGTGTCGCACCGTGACGAGCTGACGACCGTTGCTCCCGGGGAGCTGCCGCTGACTTCGTGCGAACTTCCCGGAGCTCCCTACCCCAGCGGGTCCATCCCGCTGCCGGGAAAACATTACTGCTTCTGTAACGGTTGGCCGCGCAGCCAGCCATGAATATTCGCTAGCACCTCAGTCTCGATCCCAAGAAACCCATGCGGCGAGTGCCCACCGCACCTTGTTGACGTATCGCCTTCTCCCTCCGTCGAACCGACTTCGACATACGCAAAGTGGTTGCTCTCGGCCAGCCGCTTACCCGCATACGCCGGCGACGACACGCATTGGTCGTTCCGGTTGGAGACAACGAGCACCCGATGTGTAGTGCCATCCACGTCAAGATCGGAGATAGTCGCGCCGCCTCCCTTGTGGGAAACCGTGACCGGTGACGTCAGGACAAAGGCATCCGCGATGCTTGGATCGCGTTCCAGCGCGTTGCCGACCGACACCGTGCCTGCGCTCGTCCCGATCAGCGCAATCTTCGACTTGGGGAACCGCTCGCGCAACTTTGCCACGATGGCCTGCGTGTCGGCGAACGACTTCTTGCTGCGACGGAACAGGTCATCGACGCCCGGCGCGCGGTCGGACGGCGTATCGACCAGCACCACGGCGTCTCCTCGATCGATCCAATGGTGAGCCGAGCGGATCAGGAAATTGCCCTTGAGCGTCGTCGCGCCGGTAGTGTCCAGATGCAGGGCGCCCGGCGTGCCTCCGAACAGAACGACGACCCACGCCGGGCTCGACGAAGGCGACTCGACAAAAATGCTTTGCGTGACTCCTTCGCGCGACGCAAGCGTCACGAGTTCGCCGTGGTCGAGCGGATCGGCATAGATATGGGCGGATAGCATGAGAACAGCCAGCGTGCAGCAAAAACGTTTCATACAAGAGTCCTCGAGCTATCGATGACAGAGTCGAATGCCATGCAGGTCGTTCGCTCTCCACATGCTCGCGCATCATTGCATACCTTGAACGCAGGCTTCTGTCGGTCACGATCTACCTGACGCACATCGCGCTGTTCGACCGCATTGTTAAGTTAACGCTGAATAAGGCGGCCGAGCAACGGGAGGTTGGCACTGATGTTCGCTCGAACACAAAGGATTAGCGTCAAGGCGCAAAACCATCAGAATAAGGCGCGAAATGGAGAGGTTCCCCGACCGGTTTTGACAAATTCAACTGCTATCCTTCAAAACTTGAACCCGTTCACTATCGCGGCTTTATCCAGGTAGTTGCTGCCGCAGGTCTCGCCAAACGCAGTCCATCAGCGCTCAAAATCGGAGTAGTCAACATCCCGCGAACCTCTCAACCCCGATGTCACTCGGGCAGCGAAAGCCGGTACTGCGGAAACGGATTGCGCAGACCTCAACATGGACCAAGGATTACCAGCATACTGGCCCGGTAGAGCCTGAAATTCGTCGTATCGTTCGCACCGCCATGAGGGAGATATGCATAAACCCATCGACACTGAAACGATCCCGAGCAATGAATTGCAGCAGGTCAAGGCGACTTATGCCAAGCTTTGCGAGGACTACATTGCACATCGTAGCGATGGTGAATACCGGGACTATGTGCAATCGGTCATTGCCAACAACGCGAGTCTCGATCGCCACGTGCGCGCGTTCGAAATTTACGCACCGTATATCAAGCGTGGCATGAAAGTGCTCGACTGGGGATGCCGGCACGCGCCAGATTCGTGCATGCTTCGCACGCTCTACCATGACATCGATATATATGGCTGCGACATCTGCAAGGATGGGCAATTCGCGGAATTCCATGAGTACGCCGGGTTATCTTTCGCATCGCTCGATCATGAATTTCTGCTGCCCTACGAAGACAATCAATTCGATGTGGTGATCGGAAGCGGTGTACTCGAGCACGTGGCCCGCGAGCAAAAGAGCCTCGATGAGCTATGGCGCGTGCTGAAAAACGACGGTTTGCTGATAATCACATTTTTACCTAACCGCTTGTCGGTGACCGAAAACGCGTGCAGAGTCATGAAGAAGTACACGGGCCATAATCGGCTGTACAGCCTCAGCGACGCGAAGCGCCTGTTTCTCAGGTCGGGGTTCGTGCTCGAAGAATGCGGCTATCACCAGGTCTTTCCCACCTTCGCAAAAGGCATAAAGGGCGGCGGAGCGCTCAACGCACTGGCCAATATCGGCATGAAGCTGAACCGGCCTTTCGAGCGGATTCCGATCGTGAATGCAGTCTCGGCTAATCTGTTTTTCATCCTCCGCCGCGTGCATGAGATGTAGCAGGCGGCCGCCAAGGCGGCCTACCTGGCGGGATCATCGCGCAAGGCCGCGCCCTCCTGTTGCGACGTCACAAATCCTCTCAATGCAGGGGTGAGCCGGAAAACGAGCTTCTCGATCTCCACCACGAGGAAAAACAGGACGCCACCACCGACGAGCCACCCCCACGCCGACAAGGGCAGAGCCTCGGTGTGGAAAACGGCATGGAACGGGAACGTATAGGTGAACAGAAGCTGCAAGACCACGACGCCGGCTATTCCGTACCAGAGATTGCGATTGCCTGTATGGGCGCGCACGGACAGCGACGAATCGAGCAGATACCGGATGTTGAGCAGATAGAACACCTGGCCCAGCGTAATGGCGTTGACCGCGGCCGTGCGCGCCATCTGATCCGACGCCCCTTGCGACTTCATCCAGAAGAAGGTGGACAGCGTATAGATCACGAGCGCCGCGCCGACGAACAGGATGCGCCAGATGCCGAAGCGCGTGACGATCGGCCGGTCGATTGCGCGTGGCGAGCGGCGCATCACGTCTGCCTCGTGCGGCTCGAACGAAATGGTCAGGCCGAGCGCGACGGAAGTAACCATGTTGACCCACAGGATCTGCGGCGCCGTGATCGGCAGCGTGAAGGCGAACAGGATCGCCACCGCGATCACCGCGCCTTGCGCGACGTTGGTCGGCAGCATGAACAGCATCGCTTTCTCGATGTTGTTGTAGACCGTGCGCCCTTCCTTCACCGCCGCGGAGATCGACGCGAAATTGTCGTCGGCGAGGATCATGCCCGCCGCCTCCTTCGTCACCTCGGTGCCCTTGATCCCCATCGCGACACCGATGTCGGCTTTCTTGAGCGCCGGCGCATCGTTGACACCGTCGCCCGTCATCGCGACGATCTGCCGATTCGCCTGGATCGCCTTGACGAGCCGCAGTTTGTGCTCGGGACTCGCGCGCGCGAACACGTCGACGCCGCGCACGCATTCCTGCAGCGCCGCATCGTTCATCGCCTCGATCTCGGTGCCGGACACGGCGGTCTTGCCGTCGCCGATGCCCAGCATTCTTGCGATTGCCGCCGCCGTGATCTTGTGGTCGCCCGTGATCATCGTCACGCGAATGCCGCCGCCGTGGCATTCGCGCACGGCGTCGATCGCCTCTTTGCGCGGCGGGTCCATCAGGCCCACGAGGCCGAGCAGTACGAGGGTACGCGGCAGGTCCTGCGGCCCGAGGCCGCCCGTACGCAGGCCCGGGTCCGACAGCCACGCGAGCCCGAGCACGCGCTCACCTTGCGCGGCGAGCCGGTCGCCCTCCCTCGCGAAGTGCTCGCGATCGAGCGGCGCCGGGCCTTGCGCCGTCTGCTGCCGGTCGCAGTGGTCGAGGATCACCTCTGGCGCGCCTTTGACCAGCAGCATTTCGCCGTCCGTCGAACGGTTCAGCGTCGCCATGAACTTGTGCTCGGACTCGAAGGGGATCGCGTCGATCCTCGGCGCGGCGGCCGTCTCGGCGGCACGGTCCATGCCCAGCTTGGAAGCGAACGGATACAGCGCGCCCTCGGTCGGGTCACCCTCCACTTTCCATTTTCCGTCTTCCTCGAAGAGCTCGGCGTCGTTGCACAACAACGACACGCGGCCCATCAGCTTCAGCACGTCCGGCGCGGCGCCGAGCGGCTTGCCATCCGCGCTGACCTCTCCTTCGCTGGCGTAGCCGTCGCCCGTCACGGCATAGGCCGCTTCGGCCGTTACGACGGAGGTCACCATCATCTCCATCAGGGTCAGCGTGCCCGTTTTATCCGAGCAGATGCGCGAGACGGCGCCCAGTGTTTCGACCGCCGGCAGGCGGCGAATAATGGCGTTGCGCTGGGCCATACGCTGCACGCCGATGGCGAGCGTGATGGTGATGAGCGCCGGCAGGCCTTCCGGGATGACCGATACCGCAATCCCCACGATGGCCTGGAACAGCTCGACGAAGGTCATGTGTCCGAGCCAGTGCCCCCAGGAGAAGAGCAGCACGCTGACAACGGCGATCACTGCCGTGATGACGTAGCCGAACTTCTTGATCTGGCGCAGCAGCGGCGTCTCGAGCGCGCTGACCTCGGCGAGCATCTGGTTGATCCGGCCGAGTTCCGTCTGGCTCCCGGTCGTCACCACGATGCCGGTTGCCCGGCCCGACAAGACCATCGTGCCGCAGAACGCCATGTTCTCGCGGTCGCCGACCGTGGCTTTGGCGGGTACCGGCGCGGTGCCCTTCTCGGCCGGGAGGGATTCCCCCGTAAGAGCCGCTTCTTCCGTGCGCAGGTTCCTGGCGTCGACGAGACGCATGTCCGCCGGGATTTTGTCGCCCGATTCCAGTAGCACGATGTCGCCAGGCACGAGTTCCTCGGCGGGGATCAAGCGAACCGCTCCGCCACGCATCACGCGCGCTTCCGCGGACAGCATGTTGCGAATCGAGTCGAGCGCCTTCTCGGCGCGTCCTTCCTGCAGGAAGCCGAGCAGCGAGTTGAGGATGACGACGGCCAGAATGACCGAGCCATCGAGCCACAGGCCCAGCATGAACTTGACGAAACCGGCCGCGAGCAGCACGTAGATCAGAACGTTGTGGAGCTGCATCAGGAAGCGTACGACCGGCCCCCTCTTCTTGCCCTGCGGGAGGCGGTTCGGCCCATAGGTGGCCAGCCGCCCGGTCGCTTCCGTTGCATCCAGGCCCTGCGCGGGATCGACGTTGAACTGCCGTTCGATGTCACCGGCCGGCATCGCATGCCACGGCGTCGCACTCTCAACTGAGCTCATCCTCGTGTCTCCCGGTTCCAGTGATTTCGGGTCAGGGGGCCGCTCTCAATGGTCTGGATCGTCCCCGGGTTGATCGGGTCTCGTCTCGTCCACCGCTTCAGCGTCGAGTTCCTCCCTCGCGGCGGCGAGATCCTTCATCTGCTCTCGCGTGGCTTTCGGATATTCGAGGTCGAGCTTCTCGACGGCCTCGACGATCGCGGCCGCGACGATGAGGCGCGTGAAAGGTTTGTTGTCGGCGGGCACGACGAACCACGGAGCCGCTTCGGAGGCCGTCGCGCGGATCGCCTCTTCATAGGCGTGCATATAGTCGTTCCAGTAGCGTCGCTCGCGAACGTCGGCTGCGGAAAACTTCCAGTGCTTGTCGGGATTGTCGAGGCGATCCATGAATCGCCTCTTCTGCTCCCCGTACGACAGGTTCAGATAGAACTTGAGAATGACCACGCCCTGGCGCGTCAGATAGTCCTCGAAGCGCGCGATATCGGCGAGCCGCTCGTCCCATATGTTGTTGCCGACCCGTGCCGGTGGGATCTTCTGCGCATGGAGCAGATGCTGATGCACGCGCACCACCAGCACCTCTTCATAGTACGAGCGGTTGAAAATGCCGATGTGCCCGCGCTCGGGCACTTTCCTGGAATAGCGCCAAAGGAAGTCGTGGGAGAGCTCCTCATCCGACGGCTGCTTGAACGAGATGACATCGCACCCCTGCGGATTGACGCGCGACATCACGTGCTTGATCGTCCCATCCTTTCCCGCGGCGTCCATGGCCTGGAACACCAGCAGCACGGACCAGGAATCCTGCGCGTAGAGGATCTCCTGCTCCATCGCGAGCCATTTCGACCCGCGCTGGAGCAGTTGCTGCGCCTCTTCCTTATGCATTCTGAGTCCCAGCGTCTCGCCGGGATCGAAATCCTTCAGGAAGAAATCTTTGCCGCTCGTGACGCGGAACGGATCGGTGTATGCCCGCAGCGCGTCGAGTATTTCCATGCGAACCATCGCTCTTTCTCCACGGCATCTGCATTCAGTTGCACGATTCGCGGATTGCATCGCAACCGCAGTCGTACTGTTCACAACTCTTTCTGATAATAGGTCACGCAAACGGAAACGTGCTCATCGGCACCGACGCTACGCACCCGCATAGCGACGGGAAAACACACGTCTGAACGCTGCCACGTTCCGGACCGCCATGCCGGTCGATCACCGCCTGTCGGCCCCGTCGACCCAGTCGCGACAAGGCCGTCAGACGATAGGCATTACCTGTGCTTATCCTTCACCAGACAGCGCCGACAAAAAAATGGACGAGCACAATGTCGAGCCACGAACACGAACACGGGGAACAGCGGAGTAGTGGGCGTTACCCGCTATTGTCTTTTTCTATGCGCTGCGTCGCATGCCACGGCTTTTGCTGTTTGCGATTCCTCTCAACGTGACGATGATCCCGTCGACGCCGACGCAAGGCGGTCACTATCTCGCCGATGTGTTTGCGGGTCTGCTGCCCAGTGCGCTGACGATTGCAGCGCTCAGGCGCTGCATGCACCTGCTGGCGACGCGCAAAGCCGCGAATGCGCCGAGCTCGCGATCCATGCCGGTGCGAACGGCATGAGCTGGACGCTCGGAAGCGGCCGCGCGGACTAACGTGAACGCGGCGCGGCGTGCGCCGCGCCGCCATGGTTCGAAGCGACTGGAAGACCGCGCGCTAGCCCGGCGCCCGCCCCAACACCTGCGAATCCGACGACGCCGTCGTCGACGTTTCGTCACGCCCGTGCCCATGCCCCGTCGTCGTGATCGCATTGGTGCCGCCGGGCCGACGCACCGACTTCGCGTGCCGCTCGATCAATCGCTGCAGCAAACAGAACGCGCACAGCAGCGCGCCGATCACGATCCGCGTCCACCACGAACTGAGCGTGCCGTCGAACGTAATCAGCGTCTGGATCGTGCCCAGAATGCCGACGCCGAACAGCGAGCCGACCACATAACCGACGCCGCCCGTCAGCAGCGTGCCGCCGATCACCGTGGCCGCAATCGCATCGAGTTCCATGCCCTGCCCTTGCAGCCCATAGCCCGACAGCACGTAGAACGTGAACACCGCGCCGCCGAGCGCCGAACAGAAGCCGCTCAGCGCATACACGCCGACCCGCGTGCGCGCGACCGGCAGGCCCATCAGCAGCGCCGAGCGCGGATTGCCGCCGACCGCATATACGTTGCGTCCGAAGCGCGTGAAATGGGCGACATAGATCGCGGCCGCGAGCGTCACGGCCGCGATCAGCACGTTCGCCGATACCGAACCGACGCCGACACTGAGACGAAACGCGGAGATCGCCTTGAACGTCGGATCGGTGATCGTGATCGACTGCGTCGTGATCAGAAAGCACAGGCCACGCGCGAAGAACATCCCCGCCAGCGTCACGATGAACGCCTGCAGGCGGAAGTAGTGAATCAGCGCGCCCTGCACCGCGCCGAACACCGTGCCCATCAACAGCACGATCGGAATGATGAGCCACACCGACACATGCATGTGCTCGGACAGCACGGCTTCGACGATCGTCGTCAGCGCGACGATCGAGCCCACCGACAGATCGATGCCCCCCGACACGATCACGAACGTCATGCCGATCGCGACGATCAGCAGGAACGCGTTGTCGACGAGCAGATCGAGCAACACCTGCCACGCGAAGAAACCGGTGTACATCACCGAACCAAAGCCGAACAGCGCGCAGAACAGCAGGACCGTCACCGCGATCGGCAGCGTGCGCGGATCGACCAGGCGGGCGAGTGCTTCGAGAACGCGCGTCATCGTGCCACCCCGCGCGATTTGACGAGCGAGGCGCCGAACGACACCGCGAGCGCGCGTGCCACCGGCGACTGGATCACGCTGACCGCGAGCACGACGGCCGCCTTCACGACGAGCGTCGCTTCCGGCGGCACGCCGATCGAATACGTGGTGTACGTGAGCGTCTGGATGATCAGCGCGCCGAGCACCGTGCCCGCGAAACTGAAGCGGCCGCCGAGCAGCGACGTGCCGCCGAGCGTCACGGCGAGAATCGCGTCGAGTTCGAGCAGCAAGCCCGCGTTGTTGCCGTCCGCGCTGCGCACGTTCGAGCTGATCAGGATGCCGGCCAGCGCCGCGGTCAAGCCCGAGAAGCCGTACACCGCGAATACGATCGCCTTCGAGCGCAAGCCGACGAGCCGCGTCGCAACCGGGTTCACGCCGATCGCACGAATGAACAGACCGAGCGCCGTGCCCTCGACCAGGGCGGCGGTCGCCAGCACGGCTACGGTCGCGATCCATACCGAGCACGGCACGCCGAGCCAGTAGCCGCCACCGACGAACAGATAGCCGGGCGCGCCGATCGGGATGATCTGCCCGGCGGTCAGCAGTTGCGCGATGCCACGGCCCGCGACCATCAGAATCAGCGTCGCGATGATCGGCTGCATGCCGACGAACGCCACGAGCAGCCCGTTCCACATGCCGCTCAAGATGCCGACGACGAGCGCGGCCAGCAGCGCCTGCGCGATCAGCGCACCGCTCGGCACGGCCTGGGTCGCGAGTATCGTCGCGGCCGCGGCGCCCGCGATCGCGACCACCGCGCCGACCGAAATATCGATGCCGCGTGTCGCAATCACGAGCGTCATGCCGATCGCGACCAGCACGAGCGGCGCCGCGCGATTCAGGATGTCGATCGGCGCGCCGAACAGGTGGCCGTCGAGCGTGCGCAGCGCGAGAAAATGCGGATTGGCCAGCAGGTTCAGTCCGCCCAGCAACACGAGCGTCACGCATGGCCACAGCAGCGGACGCTCCACCCCGTCGCGCGCGAACCAGTTCGATAGCTTCATTCGCCGCTCCCTGCGATGAGTCGGTAGATGTTGTCCTCGTTCGATGCCTTACCGGCCACCTCGGCGATCTTGCGGCGATCGCGCAGCACCGCGACGCGATGGCTCACGCGCAGCACCTCGCTGATCTCCGACGAGATGAACAGGATGGACAGGCCGTTCGCGCACAGCGCGAGCAGCCGGTCCATGATGTCGAACTTCGCGGCGACGTCGATGCCGCGGGTTGGCTCGTCGAGGATCAGCAGTTTGGGATCGGTTGCCAGCCAGCGCGCGAGCAGCGCCTTCTGCTGGTTGCCGCCGGACAGCAGCGCGATCGGCTGCTCGGCGTCGGACGCCTTGATGCCGAGCCGCTCGATCCACATATCGGCGAGCTCGCGCGCGCGTTGCCGGCTGATCTTGCGCCACCAGCCGCGCCGCGCCTGCAACGCGAGCATGATGTTTTCGCGGATCGACAGTTCGGCGACGATGCCTTCCTTCTTGCGGTCTTCCGCGCAATAGCCGATGCCGTGGCGCACCGCGTCGTGCGGCGTGCGCAGCCGCACGGCGCGCCCTTCGACGAGGATCGTGCCGCTGTCCGCGCGATCCGCGCCGAACAGAAGCCGCGCGGTTTCGGTGCGGCCCGAGCCGAGCAGACCCGCGAGGCCGAGAATCTTGCCGGCCTGCATCTCGAGATCGATCGGCTGCAAGGTGCCGCGGCGGCCGACGCCGCGCAGCTCGATGAACGGCTGCGTGGCCGTTGCTTCCGTTTGGTCTTGCGCGACCTCCTGATCGTCGGCGGCCTGTCCTTCGTGCGCCGCTTCGCGCAGACGCGCGCTCATGCGCTCGTGGCCGACCATCTTCGCGACCAGCTGATCCGCGGACAGATCGCGCGCGAGATATTCGCCTTCGCGCTCGCCGTTGCGCATCACCGTGATGCGATCGGAGATCGCATAAGTCTGCTCGATGAAATGCGTGACGAACAGGATCGCAATGCCCGATCGCTTAAGATGTCGAAGTATTTTGAATAGCTGCGCGACTTCGCTGTCGTCGAGGCTCGAAGTCGGTTCGTCGAGAATCAGCACGCGCGCATCGACGGACAACGCTCGCGCGATCGCGACCATCTGCTGCACGGCGATCGGATAGGCGTCGAGCGAGCGCGTGACGTCGAGCGACACGTCGAGGCGCGCGAGCGCTTCCTGCGCGCGCCGCTTGATGTCGGGCCAGTCGATCGCGCCGAAGCGGCGCGGCTGCCGGCCCGCGAAGATGTTCTCCGCCACCGACAGATTCGGGCACAGGTTCACTTCCTGGTACAGCGTGCGCACGCCGGCCGCCTCGGCTTCCTGCGGCGACGCGAACGCGACCACCTCGCCGCCGAGGCGGATCGTGCCGGCATCGGGTGCGAGCACGCCGGTGAGCACGTTGATCAACGTGGATTTGCCGGCGCCGTTCTGGCCCATCAGCGTATGGACCTCGCCGGGAAACAGGCGGAAGTCGACGTGTTGCAACGCCTTCACGCCCGGAAATGTCTTGCTGACGCCGGAAATCGCCAGAATCGGTTCGCGCGCGCTCATGTCATTCTGTTGGCCTGGCGCGCCCGGCGGCGTGCCGCGCCGCGGCTGGTCCGGCTGATTCGGTTCGGTAGCGGAATGGGTCATGGACCTCGCTCGATCTGCTATGCATGGTTCGGCAGGCCCCAGCGGCATGCTCCCGCGGGCGCATGCTCCTGAAAAGAGACCGCCCGCTGCAGAAGAAAGCAGCCCGGGCGGTCAGGCACCACTGGAGAAACCTGTTCGATGCGTCCGTACTGCACATCTCCTTCGCGCCGTGAGCCCGTTGGCCCCGGCGCCTGAACACCGCACACGCCGCGGCGCTCGCGCGAGCGCTGCCGCGGCGACGTTGCGCGCCGCGTCAGTACTTACGCGACGGCAGAGTTTGCGCGGCCACGCTCATCGGGAAGACAGTCTCCTGAGTCAGGATGCGCTTCGGCAGCGGCTTGCCAGCCACCACGTCTTTCACCGCCGACATCAGCTGCGGTCCGAGCAGCGGGCTGCACTCGACGTCGACGTTCATCTTGCCGGCGGCCATCGCCTGGAAGCCGCCCTTGGTTGCGTCGAACGAAACCACCACGACGTCCTTGCCCGGATGCATGCCGGCTTCTTCCATCGCCTGGATCGCGCCGAGCGCCATGTCGTCGTTATGAGCATAGACGACGTTGATCTTGTTGCCGTAGGTCTTGATGAACGCTTCCATCACCTGCTTGCCGCCGGCGAGCGTGAAGTCGCCGCTTTGCGACGCGATGATCTTGAACTTCGGATCGCTCTTGATCACTTCGATCAGACCCGCGTGGCGGTCGTTGGCCGGCGCGGAGCCGACCGTGCCTTGCAGCTCGGCGATGTTGACCGGACCTTTATCGTCCTTGTAGTGATCCGCGAGCCAGTGGCCGCCGCGCCGTCCTTCTTCGAGGAAGTCCGAGCCGATCATCGTCACGTACAGCGACGTGTCCTTCACGTCGATGTTGCGGTCGGTCAGGATCACCGGAATCTTCGCGGCCTTGGCTTCGAGCAGCACCGGTTCCCAGCCCGATTCGACGACCGGCGAGAACGCGATCACGTCGACCTTCTGCGCGATATACGAGCGGATCGCCTTGATCTGGTTTTCCTGCTTCTGCTGCGCGTCGGAGAATTTGAGGTTGATGCCGGCCTCCGTCGCCGCCGACTTCACCGATTCGGTATTCGCGGTGCGCCATGCGCTTTCCGCACCGACCTGCGCAAAACCGAGCGTAATTTTCTTGTCCTCGGCATGCGCGCCGGGCGTGGCCAGCGTCAGCGCTCCGAGACTCGCGCAAAGCGCGAGCGCGCCCAGAGCGCGACACGCGGCACGTCGTGTATTCGCCATGACAGTCTCCAATCGTTGTTGTGTAGACGACCCAGCGGTCTGCCCGGCCCTCGCGGCCCTCACGACGCATGGATCGTGAGGTAGCGTACTGTGCGACGCGTTAACCGTCCAATCATATGATTCGCGCCCTCGATATCAGTTTTGGTATGGCGCGCCGGTCAGAGCATTGCCGCTCGCTGCCTCAGGTCGGCGTCATTCTCGGAGTGACCCAGCGAAACGTCAGATTGATGCGCTCGCCGCTCACGCGCGGCTCCTTCGGCACCCGATGACGCCACTGCGCCTGCGTGTCGCCTTTCATCACGAGCAGGCTGCCGCCCTTCAGCGAGAACGATTGCACGACGCCGCTGCGGTTGTGCTGCAGATCGAACCTGCGCGCGACGCCGAGGCTCACCGACGCGATTACCGGTTGCTTGCCGAGTTCGGGCTCGCGGTCTGCGTGCCAGCCCATGCTGTCGGCGCCACTGCGGTAGCGATTCAGCAGCACGCTGTTAAAACGCGCGCCGCTGATCGCCTCGACGGCCGCCTTCAGTTCGGCGACGGCGGGCGTCCATGCTTGCGGCACGTTGCGGATGCCCGAGTACACGTACACCGCGTCCGGCTCGCCCTGCCAGGCGGTCAGACGCGGCAGTGCAACACGGCCGGCGGGCGTGCCCATCATGTCCTGGCGCCATTGCACTTCGTCGATCAGTCGGGCCAGCAGGCGTTCGGCGTCGGCCGCTGCGAGCCAGTCTGGATACCAGTCGACGTCGGGCGTCGGCAGGTCGTTGAATAAATCGGTGCTCATCGGAATGTCTGGATGCAAGCGGACAAGTCAAAACCCTGACTATTATGGCGACACCGGCTCACCCGCTGATTCACGCGCGTTGCTCTTTCATTCGACGCGGCTCTCCGCGTTCCCTCTGTTCTTTCGCACGGACCACTTCCATGACACTTTCGGATCAGGCGCTCGCGCAGCTCTTTCGCGACGCGCGTACGCACAATGGCTGGCAGAACAAGCCGATCGACGACGCCGTGCTGCGCGAGCTGATGGAGCTCGTACTGCTCGGCCCGACCTCGGCCAATTCCAGTCCGGGCCGCTTCGTGTTCGTCAGGACGCCGGAGGGCAAGGAGAAACTGCGCCCGGCGTTGTCGGCTGGCAATCTCGAGAAAACGATGGCCGCGCCCGTCACGGTGATCGTCGCCATGGACATGGCCTTCTATGAGTATCTGCCGAAACTGTTTCCCCATGCGGATGCGCGCAGCTGGTTCGTCGGCAACGAGCGGTTGATCGCGGACACGGCGTTTCGCAATTCGACGCTGCAAGGCGGGTATCTGATTCTCGCGGCGCGTGCGCTCGGTCTCGACACTGGGCCGATGTCGGGCTTCGATCAGGCCAAGGTCGACGAAGCGTTTTTTGCGGGCACGACGCTGAAGTCGAACTTCCTGATCAATCTTGGCCACGGCGATCCGTCAAAGCTGTTTGCACGCAGCCCGCGTTTTTCGTTCGACGAAGCGGCGCGCATAGTGTGACGGGGCGTTGATGATGGATGGCGCTGCGGGTGCGCGCCACGCGCTGGATCGGATCGCGTCAGGTCAGCACCGCGATATAAAAGACCACCGTGCCGATCAGCGCACCGATGAAGCAGAAGCCCTCTTCGGCTTCGTCGCCATTCGAGCGCAGCCACGCGCCGACCGCGCCGAACAGGCCCGCGATGCCGAGCGCGACGCACAACATCACGACGTCGAACAGCGCGCTTTTGCCGAGTTCGGAGAAATCGATGTTGCGTACGCCGACGTAAAGCGCAATCGCCATCAGCGAGATGCCGACGAGCGGCAGCATCACGTGGCTGCCCTCGCGCCCGACATGATGCTCATGATGAACATGATGCACGTCGTGCGCGTGATGCCACAGGTGGCCCGATTTGAGCAGCTTCATGGTGTGCCTCCCCCCGCCCGATCTTTCCCGGCGACAGAACCAGTCATGGCCGAAGCGCCCTACGCTGCCCCGGCAACAAGCTGGCTTGTTTCAAGCATACTCCACGCATGAATACGATTCAAAGCCCATTTAATTCGCTTGCATAGGCATTGAATGCACGGCGCGCGGCCCTGTAAGTATGTGCTGAGCACGGAATGCGCCTGCCCCGGCGAACACCTTTCGTGGCGCGTCCCGGCGGCTTCGGGGCCGGCGTGTCGTGCGGTGCGGGAGCACGAATTTTGCGGCTACGGCAAGGGACTGAACATGTCGGTAGAATGATTCGCCGCGTTCGTTAACCGATCGCCGCCGCGCTGTCGCTGATGCCGGCCCTTTGGCCTCCTTCCCGCCCTGATCCTCTTTATGCGACGTTCATCGTTTCTTGTCCGCATCATCCTGATTGGCATCCTGCTGCATATCTACGTCGGCTTGCGCCTGATTCCCGACATGCCGATCGACGCGGCCGGCCGCGGGCTGTGCGTGCTGTGGCTCGTGCTGTCGATCTACCTGATCCCGGTCGGCATGATGGCGCGCGGCTTCAAGCGCCAGCCGCTCGGCGACCGTCTCGCGTGGGTGGGCCTGCTCGCGATGGGCTTCTTCTCGTCGCTGCTGGTACTGACGTTCGCGCGCGACCTCGTGCTGGCGTCGCTGCTGACGATCGACGCGATCTGGCCGAACACGCTCACGATCGCGCATTGGCGCACCGGCTCGGCGGCGGCGGTGCCGCTGCTCGCGCTGCTGTCGACGCTGATCGGCCTGTTCAACGCGCGCCGTCGCGCGCGCGTCGTCACGATCGACGTGCCGATCGACGATCTGCCTGCCGCGCTCAACGGCTTCACGATCGTGCAGATCAGTGACATCCACGTCGGCCCGACGATCAAGGGCCGCTATGTCGATGCGATCGTCGACGCGGTGAACCGGCTCAAGCCGGATCTGATCGCGGTGACGGGCGACGTCGTCGACGGCAGCGTGCCGCAGCTGAGCCGGCATACGCAGCCGCTGTCGCGGCTCGCCGCGCGGCACGGTGCGTTTCTCGTGACCGGCAATCACGAGTACTACTCCGGAGCGAACTCGTGGATCGCCGAATTCCGCCGGCTCGGCTTGCGGGTGCTGCTGAACGAACACGTGATCGTCGACCATGACGGCGCGCGCGCCGTGATCGCCGGCGTCACCGATTACTCGGCGGGTCATCACGACCCCGCGCATCGCAGCGACCCGGTCGCGGCGCTCGCCGGCGCGCCGGGCGACGTGCTGATCAGGGTGCTGCTCGCGCATCAGCCGCGTTCGGCCGAAGCGGCCGCGGCGGCCGGGTTTACGCTGCAGTTGTCGGGTCATACGCACGGCGGTCAGTTCTTTCCGTGGAATTTCTTTGTGCGCCTGCAACAGCCGTTCACGGCAGGCCTCGCGCGCCTGAACGGACTCTGGGTTTATACGAGTCGCGGTACGGGCTATTGGGGTCCGCCGAAACGACTCGGTGCGCCTTCGGAAATCACGCGCTTGAGACTCGTGCCGGGCGAACCGGATTGAACTCAACATTCGCAGTCCGGAGCAATTAATTACGGCCTGTCTACGATACGGCTGTAGCAAACCCACATGCGCACTCTCCGCCGATCGCGGCTTGACTGAACTTTGCGCCGCCCTCTAAAATTCGCGCAATTCTTCTAACCGGAATCACGATCTTGGACAGTAGCAGTTGTACCAGCCGAGTATCGATTTGCCCGCTCGCCTGAGCGGCAGGAGTTCCGCGTCAGGTGTCCCTGTCGCCGTCCTGCCCTCGGGCTCGATGGCGCACGTCGCTCTCATTTCATTGTCATTCGCGTACTATCGGTGAAGCGCAGCGTGGCTCGATGCCATGCCGATGCCGCACGCTTGCGGCCGCTGCACGCGTGTGCGCGCGTATTTCGTTCCACCCTCATGCGCTTACCGTGCACGAGGTAGACGACCTGACGTTCCCACGCGTAGGCTTCACCCTGCGGCAGCACGCACGCCAACCTTTCTGAACGATGACACTCGAATTCTTCCTGCGGCTTCTGACCGCTTTTGCTTGCGGCGTCGCGATTGGCCTCGAACGACAGATGCGCCAGCGCACTGCCGGCCTGCGCACGATCACGCTCGTGGCGAGCGGCGCGTGCCTGTTCGTCACGCTCGGCGTGCTGACCGGCAATGGCGTCAGCGGCGTCACGCAGATTGCCGCCTATGTGGTGTCCGGCGTCGGCTTTCTTGGCGGCGGCGTCATCATGCGCGACAAAGGCTCGATCCAGGGGATCAACACCGCGGCGACGCTGTGGTGCTCGGCGGCCGTCGGCGTGTTGAGCGGCGCGGGACATTACGGACCGGCGCTCGCGGGCACCGCGGTCGTGCTGCTGGCCAACACCGCGCTGCGTGAAGTGAGCCGGATGATCAACTCGACGCCGGTTTCAAACGCCGACCTCGTGCGCGAGTACGTGCTGACGATCGTCTGCCGCGAAGCCGACGAGATCAACATTCGCGCCGCGATTTCCAACTCGATGTACTCGGCGCCGCTGTCGTTCCAGAGCCTCACGAGCGAGGATGTCGAGGACGAACCGGCGCGCATTCGCGTGACGGCGACGCTGACGATGCATCCGAAGGATCAATCGAAGCTCGAACAGATGGCGAGCCGCCTGAGCATGGAAAAGAGCGTGTCCAGCGTCAGTTGGACCGCGCGGGAAGCAGAGCCGACGCCCGAGTGAAGCGAGGCGCGTAAGTCTCCTTTGTTCGCGCGCATCGTCTACACTTAGCTGGCAGCAGATTCAGATAATGTTAATTCCGCGTCGTGAACGTGGACTGTCCCATAACCTTCGACTAAGCTCTGTCACCGTGATTTGTTCACACTCAACCAGGGAGTCTCGAATATGGAACACGGCATCATCGCATGGATCATCATCGGCGCGATCGCGGGCTGGCTCGCGGGTGTGCTGGTCAGGGGCGGCGGCTTCGGCCTGATCGTCGACATCATCGTCGGGATCATCGGCGCGTTCATCGGCGGGTGGCTCGCCGGCGTGCTGCATATCTCGCTTGGCGGCGGCTGGATCGGCTCGATCATCACCGCGTTGATCGGCGCGGTCATTCTGCTGTTTATTATCCGGCTCGTGCGACGAGGGTCCTGAGCACGGCATCCGACGTCATCAAGCGCCAGCGGGTTCGAATCGCTGGCGCTTTTTTGTGGCCTGTTGCTTCTGCTTTTATCGCCGCGGTTGTGGCCGCCGCAGAATCAGGCCGGCAGCATCGACCCCGTATCGCGCAGCCGTGTATGCCATGCAAACGCCTGATCGAGGCAATGCGGCGTCTGCCCTCCCCAAAGCGACGCATCGCGGTAGTAGTCGCGCAACAGCTCGCGATACCGCGGATGCACGCAATGCTCGATGATCAGCGTCGCACGTTCGCGCGGCGCGAGGCCGCGCAGATCGGCGAGACCCTGCTCGGTGACGACGACGTCGACGTCGTGTTCGTTGTGATCGCAATGCGGCACCATCGGCACGATGCTCGAAATGCGGCCGTCCTTCGCGGTCGACTTGCTCGCGAACACCGCGCACGACGCATTGCGCGCAAAGTCGCCCGAGCCGCCGATGCCGTTCATCATATGCGTGCCGCCGACATGCGTCGAATTGACGTTGCCGTAGATATCGAATTCGAGCGCGGTATTGAGCGCGATCAGACCGAGCCGCCGAATCACCTCGGGATGGTTGCTGACTTCCTGCGGACGCAGCACGAGCCGGTCGCGATAGCGCTCGATATCGCCAAATACCTGCGCCTGTCGCGCGGCCGACAACGTGATCGACGCGCCGGACGCGAACGCGACCTTACCAGCGTCCATCAGATCGAACGTCGAATCCTGAAGGACTTCCGAATAAATTTCGAACACCTCGAAAGGCGAATCGACGAATCCTGCCAGGACCGCGTTGGCGATCGTACCGATGCCCGCCTGCAGCGGCGGCAACTGCTTCGGCATGCGGCCACGCGTGACTTCGTGCTGGAAAAATTCGATCAAATGACCGGCGATCAACGCGGTTTCCCGATCCGCGGGCAGGACCGTGGACGGGCTGTCGGCCATGTCCGTCATCACGATCGCCGCGATTTTCTCGGGCGGAATCTCGATAGCGGGTGTGCCGACGCGATCCTGCGCGCGCACGATCGGCAGCGGCTCGCGATGCGGCCGGCGCCCCGGAATCCAGATGTCGTGCAAGCCTTCGAGCCCGAGCGGCTGCGCAAGATTGATCTCGACGATGACCTTGTCCGCGAGAATCCCGAAGCTCGCCGAATTGCCGACCGACGTCGTCGGCACGATACCGCCGCTCTCCGTGATCGCGGCGGCTTCGATGATCGCGACGTCGAGCTTGCCGAGCTGGTTCGCGCGCAGCATCTCGACGGTCTCGGACAGATGCTGATCGACGAACATCACTTCGCCGCGATTGATGGCGTCGCGCAGCGTCTTGTCTACCTGAAACGGCAGACGGCGCGCGAGCACATGCGCTTCGGTCAGCATGCGGTCAACGTCATGACCGAGCGAGGCGCCCGTCATCAACGTGATGCGCAGCGGCTCGCCCAGCCGGCGCGCACGCTCGGCGAGCGCGACCGGCACGGCCTTCGCGTCGCCCGCGCGCGTGAAGCCGCTTGCGCCAACCCGCATGCCGTCGTGAATCAGAAGCGCCGCGTCGGCGGCCGTGGTGATTTTTCCGCGCAGCGCGGCGCAGCGAATTCGGTCTTCGTACATGAAAGGGAGTCTCTCCATAGTCGCCAGCTCCGTCTACTGGTGCGCACGTCTGCGGTGGGCTTCGCTCGATAGGCGGTTGCCGCACCCGCCGCGGCGTCTCGATCGGAGGGCGTCGCGAGCAGGTGTTGGGTCGCGCGATAGGGTCCGCGACAGGTGTTGCGCGTGAGGCAGCCGGACTCAGCTGCCGAAGTAGATGTTGCAGAAGCTCATCGGGCCGACACATTCATCAGCTTTCGCTTTTGGCGCTTCCACATGCTTGCGCGGGGCAACCTTATCGGCGCGCTGGCCATCCGCTTGCGCAACCTGCTGCTCCGGCGCGGCCGGCGCCGTCTGTGCATAGGCGGCGGCAGCGGTGGACAAAGAACAGGCAATCAGGACCATCTTCAACACTTTCATCTCGTTCTCCAGGACTTACGACTACTGCGACGAATACTGCGAGGCAGTGACGAAACTATATGACCGCCACCTACGCGAATAAACGGGGCCGCCCGGAAGGGATCTTTCCATCTGGCAGAAAGATCCACGCAGCATTGCTCAGCGACGATTGAAGGGCGCGTCCTTGTCGAGCAACGCGCTACGAATGAAGTGCAGACAGCTCAAGATACGTTGCAGATCGTGATGCCGGTCGCGCTCGGCGTGCACTGCCTGCAGCATGTCTTGCGCGAGCCAGGTGGCCGAGCGCACGGCGACGAGTGCGCGTTCGAGCGAACGTGGACCTGGGCGTTCGAAGAGCCGGGCGAGATCGTCGCACGTGTGTTCGATCACGCTGCGCCAACGCGGCTGAAGGAGGTCGGCATAATCGGCGCGTGCGGCTTCGTTGCGCAGATCGATGACGGCGTGACCTACTTCGATCGTCGCGAGCATCCAGCGAAGTGCGTCGCGCCGTCGTCGTGAACGGTGCGTCAACAGCACGCGCAGCTGCGAAGTCAGATCATGCGTGCCCGACTGGAAACGTTGGTTCAGACCCGGCAGTGCGTCCTTGCATGCCGACACCGTTTGCGCTCGCAGGTCGCCCATGATCCGGTCGATGAGCCAGCGCATATCGGCGGGAAAGACCACCGCGAAAACAACCGCTGCAAGCAGCATCGACGCGGTGAGCGCGATGCCGTTGTTGATCAGCAGATCGGGCACGTAGCTGACGACGTTGTCCGGCCCGGCCAGCAGACAGAAGAACACCGAAAAGCCGATGCCAAGCCCTGCCGCGCCGCGACGCGTCGCGATGAATGCGCCGAGCGCGAGCACCGGCGCGAGTACCGCGCAAAGCAGCGGGAAACCATCGATGTTCGGATACACGTAGCACATGAACACATAGCCGGCCAGCGTCGCGAGCACCGCGCCGATCGCCATCTGGATGGCCATTCTGGTGGCGCTTGGCGTGGTGGACGTCAACGCGCAGACCAGTGTTGCGCCAATCACGGCGAGACCGCCGCTCGGCCAGTTGGTCGCGATCCAGAACGCACCGGCGATTCCGATGACGACAGCCGAGCGCACGAATGTGAACAATACGGCGAAATGGTTTGTGCGGCTTATAGGTCTGCTTGTGCGGTGGCTCTTGGTTGGGCTTGAGCTGCATCGTAGGCTGTGCTGCCGGCTTGCTGTTTTGCGCCACAAGCATGCACAGGTTTGCGAATAGTTTATCCATTCGCCCACGAATCGATACAGCAATTCGGCTGCCGTGTCGAAGTCCGCAAGCGATTCCGCGGACGCGGCTTCGAGTGCCCGCCTGGTTTCGCGTACCCGGCGTGGCAAGCTCGCTCGAAAGGGGCGCAGATCGGCTGCTGCGTGCGATGCTTCGACGCCGGCTTCAGCTTGTGCTTCGAACAAGCCTCCCAGTTCGTCGAGGTACGGACCGATGGCCGCGAGTATCGACACAGCGTGGCTGGCGCGCAACCGTTTGAGCAACTGATTCAGCGCATGCAGACGCGCGCACGCATCCATGAATTCGCGATTCAGACGCGCCAGATGCGCACTGCGCGAGCGCATCGCCGGATCTTCGAATGCGACGAACGTGCGGGTTGCTTCGAAGCCAGCGATTTCGTCGACAAAATCCGCGAAACGCCGTTCGAACTGATTGCGCTCGAGCCCGCGTGCGAGCACGTCGACAGCATACGCAGTAAAATTCGCGTACCTGATCTGAAGGTTACGTCGCAGCGCAAGGATCGAGCGCTGGGGCAGCAGCAACGCGCTGACCGCGCTCGAACACACGATGCCGACCGCCACTTCCGCGGCACGCGTGAGTGCGGCGAGGAACAGTCCCTGAGGCGTCGTCACGTTTGGAATGCCGATCAGCGCGGCGGTGTAACCCGCGAGCACAAAACCGTACCATCTGAAATGCCGATACCGGACCGCCGCAGCAATACAGGCGCTCACCCACACGATCATGCCGAGCATGTACAGTTCGGGCTGCTGAACGAACAGCCCGCCGAGCACGAGCGCGGCCACGGTCCCTACTGCCGTTCCGAGAATCCGGTAGAAGCTCTTCGCGAGCACCATGCCGCTGAACGGTTGCATCAACACAAAGACAGTGGTCATCGCAATGCGCGGCTGCGGCAAATCGAGCAGCATCGCGATGCCCAGCGCCAGCAGACCGGCGGTGACCGTCTTCAGCAGATGCAGCCAGGTCAGACCGTCGCTGGTGGCCCAGTCGCGCACGGCGCGATTGAGTTTGGCTCGGCTGAGGCGTCGCCGCATGACGCCGCGCGGACCGACGAAATCCGCCGACGGTTCGGTCGCATGATCGGGTTTCATCTGAAAACAGTGCACCCTACGTGGTCGCTGAGAGAGCCTCCGGATAGAATGGCCGACACCGGCAGGCGAGGCGCCGATTGTAGGAGTCCGCGATGTGTACATTAAGCCGACGGGTGCAGAACATCTGTTCCAGAACGGACAACAATAGTGTTCTGAGACTGACGGAAAATATGATCTTGATCATGAAACAGAAGGTTTGATGGACACGCTACAAAATATGCGAGTGTTTGTGCGCGTGGTCGAAGCCGGTAGCTTCACCGCGGCCGCGCAATCGCTCAATTCAACGACCGGCGCGATGTCTCGCGCGGTCTCGGAGCTTGAAGCACATCTGCGCACGCGCCTGCTGAATCGCTCGACGCGTCGGCTTGCGCTGACCACCGCCGGCGAGCGCTATCTGAAACGATCGCAGCAGATCCTCGCGGATGTCGATGTTGCGGAAGAAGAAGCCAGTTGCGCACACGAGCGACCAACCGGCGCACTGCGCATGCATAGCTTTGCGAGCATCGGCCAGCACTACGTCCTGCCGGCCATTTCGCGTTACCGCGAGCTTTATCCTGATGTGACCGTCGAGTTGACGCTATCGCAGCGCATGCCCGATCTGTTCGAGGGCAGCGCCGACGTGGCCGTGATCGGCGCATCGACGCTGCCGAATTCGGACCTCGTATCGTTTCCGCTGGGGACGACGTTCAGCATCCTGTGCGCATCGCCGGCCTACGTGCGGGCGCACGGCGCGCCGCAAGAACCGGCTGAGCTTGCGCATCACGAATGTCTGATCCTGCATACGCCGGCGTTCCCGCCACATGAATGGACGCTCGACGGCCCGAACGGCAGTGAGTTGATGGAAGTCGACGGCCCCGTGCATGTGAACATCGCCGAATCATTGATCGTGGCGATCCGCGAAGGCATGGGCATCGGCATGGTGCCGCTCTACGCGGCCATTTCCGGGTTGCGCGATGGCACGCTGGTGCGCGTGTTGCCGGAATATACGCTGCAAAAGACGACTGTTTATGCGCTCTATCCGTCGCGCAAATTCATCGATGCAAAGACGCGCACGTGGGTCGAATTCTTGCGCTCGCATCTGCCGAAGGTGATTGCACGCGACGAAGCATTGCTTGCTGAGGTCGGGCAACTGGGGGGCGGAGATGACCCAGTGCAGCTGGTTGGAGTTGCCCCTGTAACTCAGGACACGCAGGACACCGTTAGGTCAATGAAATCGCGGCAGCACGCCTGAACTCACGCGGCGAGCGGTATTCCAGGGCTTTGTGCGGATGGCGCTCATTGTAGTGTTCAAATGCAACAGCCAGACACGAGAGCGCCGCAGGCGCGTCAGGCTCGTCCATACAGGCGACGTAATTGCCGCTTCATGATCTTCACGAACGATTCGACCATGCCATTGCTCTGCGGAGAACGTGCCGGCGTTGTCAATGACTCCAGGGCCAATTCGCGAGCGAAGCTGCGAGTGCGGTGGTCGACATAAGCCGAGCCGTTGTCCGTCAACCATTCGATGGGCGGCGCGACCTGCCCGGTGCCGAATTGCTGCGCGACGGCGGCCAGCATCGCGTCGCGCACTACATCACCGCTATGCCCGCCGGTCCCCGCCGCCCAGCCAATCGCCTCTCCGATCGCAGCAGTCGAGTGCGAACGTTACGCGCAACGGCGTGCCATCGTCGCACCGGAACATCTGTGTCGCGATCAGCCTGCACCACCCAGTTGTAGATGGTCTGTGCAGTCGGCTCGAACTCCTTTTCCAGTTCCTCCGGCCTGCGTCCGGCCTTCACCAGCTCGACCATTTGCGCCCGAAATTCCGCCGGGTACGGGGTACGATGCTTGCCCATAATCGGCACCTCCTTCTCCAAAGGATAGATGTCCGTTTTTCTGGGTCAACGTCGGTATGCGCAAAAAAGCGTCGATCAACAGGCTACTTTTGGCAGTGGCGTAAGCACCCGGTGAAGGCATCTTGATTGCGTAAGGTGTGAAGGCGAGGATCGTGTCCATCTAAATTTTTAATGGACAGATGTACACGATGAGCGAGACCGAGGTGATGCAGGAGGTTGTGCAAC
>NZ_VZQP01000081.1:0-25468 GCF_014397655.1 Paraburkholderia sp. UCT31 | reverse complement strand
CGCGTTCTGACATCCAGAGAGCCGTCGCACTGTCGCAGCGGGATCTCGCTCACCTCGTCCTGATCTCTCGCGGCGTTGTTGGTCTCGTACTAAATTTCCACTTCTGACGGGTTACGCTGACGGATACGCGGGGAGTAAGACGACGGTTCGGAATACCCTTGGCGTCGAGCGCCAGATCCGTGAACAGTTCATGATCGCAATTGTTCATGCGCCTGTAGTCCTCGCCGATATGGATCATGACCTCAAGCAGATTCCGCTGATCGTGTCTTTCCTCAGGCGTTACAGAAGGATTCCTGACCAATGAAGTCGCAAGCGTAATCAGATGTTGAAGTTGCTGTCCCTGCCGTTCGCAAAGATGGAAGGCAGCCAGCGCGAGACGTTCATACTGAAGCGCATCTACGGGGGGGGCGGGAAGAAGGCTGTTGCCTGGTAGCTTTGGTCATACGCGGTCCGGGTGATGGTTGAGGATGGCCCGGTCACACATAGGAAAGCGGGTGAGCGGGCACATGACAGGGTTAGCAGACCGGCGCAACACCAAACCGGCAGGCCCGAACGCCTCCCCACTCGCGTCGATTGCCAGCAGCACGTTCGAGCGCGGCTGGGTCAACGTGCAGCGCGACCCGGATGATGAACAGCTTATGAGCGCCTTGCCACCAGCCACATGGCGCACTACCTGAACGCTGCAAGCCTTCTCGATCTCGCGCGCGCGGCGGCGCGGCGGCGCCCGGTGCAACAACGCGCCGCCGCGCCTTGCGAATGCACGGGCACTCCCCTCGACGGCTGGCAATCGCAACCGCTGTCGCTCGACGAAACGCTGTTCGAGAAGACCGGCACACTGGTGCCGGAGGATGATCCCGAGCCGACCTTCAGCGAATATCTGCCAGATAAGACGAGCTACTGGTCGGCCGATGCGCCGGTCGCGCCGCGCTATTTCCCGTACAACCGCTGCGGCGTATGGCAGTGCTCGATCTGCGGGCGACTGTACATGCGCCATGTCGAAGGCGGCGGTTATTTTGTCGATCGCAGGATTCGCGCGGTAAATGCTGATCTGATCGAGGACGTGCCACTGCCCGCATAACGCGGTTTGCCATAGCCGCGCTTCACGCATCGTCCTTCCCCGTGCGCGCGACGCTCAGCAGTTCTCTAACGCGTCGCGCCAGATTCGACAACGCGCCGCCGGACCGCGCGACGGCCTGCTGTCTGTGCGGCATACGTTGCAGATCGTGCCAGTCGTCATCGAGCGCTCTTGCGTGAGCGTCCGCGCCATACGGCCATTCGACCACCACCGCGCGCAAGCGGGCGGCGCGCGAGCTTCTGTCGGCGCGATCGATATACGCATTGATCTGCGACGCCTCGTACCGCGCCGATTCCTCCGAATCCACGGCAATGAAGTCGTTCAGTCCTTCGATATGGACGCACCATAACTGTTCGCTCACGTCGCGTCTCCTACTACGTTTTTTTGGCCTGCCCGATCAGCCCAGTGACAGCCGTGCAAACTCAGGTTCGGCCCTCAGCCGTTCCCAGTTCAGATCCGCGAAGCACGGGCCTTGCGTCGCCTCGCTGAATTTGACGTCGTTGTGCTTGCCGTTCCACTCCATCACCTTGACCTGGCCGTTCGCGTCGACCGTGAGATCCCAGCCGATGCAGCGCGCAAACGGAATCTTCCTGTGCAGGCGTAGCACGGTGGCCACGCATTTCTCGAAACAGGGGATCTTCAGGCCCGCAAAGCGCGCGCCCGAGTCTGGATGCGCGTCCACCGCGGCCCAGTCGCTCATATACCCCTCGTCGCACAGTTCGCCCGTTTCGAGTTCGACCGGCACGCATATCTCGCGATCGCTCAGCACATGCGTATCGTCCGCTCTGCCGAGTCGCAAGTAGCAGGCCCGAATGGAAATGCGACCGGCCTCGTCCACCACGGTCGTGAAGCGCAATGTCGCCACCGGCTTCGCAGCAAACGTAGCGAACAGACTGTGCTGGTTGATGAACGTCTGAACCACGCCATTGCCGAGCGACCTGATGATCGCGGGGTCGAAGTTGGCACGGTCGAAGAAGTAGACACCGTTGCCCTGTCCGGAACCGTCGAGCTTGAATACGACGCGTTCGGTACGCTCGAACACGACATCTGTCAGATCGCGCTCGGGCACCACGACGCCTTTGTCGGTAAAGAACAGCCCATTGGCAAAGTACGCGACGTCCGGCAATTCGTCGCCGTCGAAGATCAGCCGTGAAATCGGCTTGAGGCTCGAAATCTTGCCGTACCAGCCTTGCATTTGCGGCACGACGACGATGCCGTAGTAGTTGTCCGGAATCCAGCCTTCCTTGAAGGTGCCGCAAAACGCGGTATAAACGCGCAGCCAGGGTGCGTAGACCGGGTCGCCGAACACGTCTCGCGCATAGGTGTCCGCGAGCCGCAGTTTGTTCGGATCGGTCTTGCCATACCTGCTTTCGAGTCGCTCCAATATTTTTCTCGCCTGCAATTCGTGATCGTGGTGAAAGCGATAAAGCGAGACCCGCTTCGCAGATCGTCTTACTATGTTTTCAACCCCGGATAGCATCATGCTCAGTACGCGTTTGGATGATGAAGCCCCTTGAAAATCGTGGCCAGAATGATCTTCATGTCGAGCCAGAACGACCAGTTGCGCAGGTAGTACAGATCGTGTGCGACGCGGCCCTCCATCTTTTCCAGGCGATCGGTTTCGCCGCGATAGCCGTTGATCTGCGCCCAGCCGGTAATGCCGGGTTTGATCCGATAACGGTGAATATAGCCCGATACGATGTTCTGATAGAGATCGTCGTGTTCGAGCGCATGCGGGCGCGGCCCCACCACCGACATATCGCCGCGCAGCACGTTGAAGAACTGCGGTAGTTCGTCGAGACTCGTGCGGCGCAGGAACGCGCCGACGGCCGTGATGCGTGGATCGTCGCGCGTGGCCTGTTCGAGAATGCCCGGCTTCTGCTCGTGCAGGCGCATCGTGCGGAACTTGTAGATCGTAAACACGCGGCCGTCGGCGCCTTTGCGACGCTGCGTGAAGAACACCGGCCCGCGCGAACTCAGTTTGACGGCGATCGCGCAGCTCAGCAGAATCGGCGAGATCGCGATCAACGCGACGAGCGCGAATAGACGATCGAACAGGTCTTTTTGCACCAACGCCTTCGGCGGCAGCGGCGACGCGGCAAGATTGATCGTCGGCAAGCCGAGCAACTCGGTCATGCTGCCTTCGAACAGCGCAAGCGAGCGCACGTCGGGCATGAAGCGCACATTGATCAGGTCGTTGCGAAACTCCGCCACCAGCTTGAGAATCGCGCGCTCCTCGGTGAGCGGCAGCGCCAGCCACACTTCGCCGATCTGCTGTTCGCGCACGTAGCGAGCGAACGCACCCTGTTCTTCGAAGACCTGCACCGACGAGCGCGGCGCAATGCAGCAGCCGGGGTGCAGGTTATACAGCGCATTCGCGCGAAAGCCGGCCGCGGGCGACGCCTCGATCTTATGGATGATCTCGTCGCAATGTTCGCCGCACGCCGCCACCGCGACCTGCTGCAAGTTCATCCCCGCATGACGCATGCGCCCAAGCAACGCATGCGTGACCAGTCGGCCGGCCATCATTGCCGCGCCCGAAATACCGGTCCAGTACACGAACCAGAGTCGCGACACGAAATCGATCCGGTGCAGCGAGAACATCAGCACCATCGCGCAGGCCTGCACGACGAGCCAGCCGAGCGCCACCTGGCTCGCCAGCACTCTCTTCGAGCGGCCACGCCACGATTCGTAGACGCCGAGCGCCGGAAAGACCGCGAGAGCGAACGCCGCGGCAAAAGCGACGAAGGCGAAATAAAAGCTCCGCTGCGAGCCGCCGTCGAAGCGGATCTGGGAGGCCGCAAATGCCCCAGCCACGATCATCGCGACGTCGAACGCTCTCGCCAGTAGACCAGTCAGCAATCGCATCACAGCCCCCTCATAGGACGTAGCAGGTCGACTCCGTCGCATCAGCCGCAACGCCCGTACTTGTCGTCGAAACGAACGATGTCGTCTTCGCCGAGATAAGTACCCGACTGCACCTCGATGATCTGCAGCGGCACGCGGCCCGGATTTTCGAGCCGATGGCGAACACCCAACGGGATATAGGTCGATTCGTTTTCGCCAAGAAGAAACTGCTCTTCCCCACGCGTGACGTGTGCGGTTCCACACACCACGACCCAATGCTCGGCGCGATGATGATGCATCTGCAACGACAGACGGCCGCCGGGCATCACGACGATGCGCTTCACCTGAAAGCGCTCGCCATGATCGATCGAGTCGTAAAAGCCCCACGGGCGGCGCACTTTTCTGTGCGCATCGGCCTCCGGCGACTTCTCGGCCCTGATCCGCGACACGAGTCCCTTGATGTCCTGCACATGCGAGCGATCCGCGACGAGCACCGCGTCGTCGGTTTCGATCACGATCATGTTGCTGGTGCCGACGCAGGCGAGAAGCCTGCCTCCTTGCGAGCGTGCGTAGGTCGCGGTGGCCCCTTCGAACACCACGCGGCCGCTGGCCGCGTTACCGCAGTCGTCCTTCTCCATCGCTTGCCATACGGCATCCCACGAGCCGAGATCGGACCAGCCTGCTTCGAGCGGCACCACCACGCCGGAAAACGCCGACTCCGGTTTGCCAAGCTGTTCCATCACCGCATAGTCGATCGAGTCGGACGGCGAACCCAGAAACCCCTCGGCGTCCGGCATGATGCATTCTTCAGTCTTCTTCGCGTCGCGGTATGCCTGAACGCAGGCCGCGTGCATGTCCGGCTGAAACTGCTCGATGATGGAGAGCCAAACCGACGCTCGCACGACGAAGATGCCGCTATTCCACCAGTAATTGCCCGACGCGACGTACTGGGCCGCGAGTTCCGTCGCGGGCTTCTCGACGAAGCGCTCGATGCGGCGCGCGCCGTCTGGCAACGCGTCGCCGAGCCGGATATAACCGAAGCCCGTGTCGGGCCGTTCGGGCGGTACGCCTAGCGTGACGATCGCGCCGTCGCGCGCATGCCTCGCGGCGATGTCCAGCGCGTGGTGAAGCGCTCCGAGATTCGCGATCGCATGGTCGGCGGGCATGGCGACCAGAATGGCGTCTTCGTCTTCCGCGCATGCCGTCAACGCGGCAAGCGTCAATGCCGGCGCCGTATCGCGACGCGCGGGTTCGACCACGATCCGCGCGTTCACGCCGATCTCGCGCGCCTGTTCGTAAGTGGCGAAATAATGCTCGGTTCCGCAGACGATCACGGGATCGGCCGCGACGTTCCATGCGCCATCAAAACCCGCCATGCGCCCCATGGTTGCTTGCAGCAAAGTCTGATTGCCGATCACGTCGATCAGTTGTTTTGGAAACTGTTCGCGCGACACCGGCCACAACCGGGTGCCGGAACCACCGGCGAGAATCACCTGCACCAGCGTCGGAAACTCCGCCTCGGCAGAATCCTGTCGTATCGTTTCGACATCCGCTGCGGCTGCTGCCGCGGTAACCTTGCCCATCGCTCACTCCTTCGCATTGAAACCGGCTCGGGAACGCGTTTCCCTCGAGGACACCGCATAACGCGGTGTGCCGCGATCCACGCAAATACCGTCTGATGTGATTCATGACAGGGCGTGCGCGTCAAACGGACCAGACCAGTAGTTCAGTTCGCAGTGAAAGATGCATGCGCCTACAGCGAATCCGGCTCGATCGGGAAGTACGGAAACTGACTGGCCGAATCGCAATGGTCTGCTCGACAACGACGACCGGAAAACGATTGAAACGAAAGATCGAATGCGGCAAACGACCTGCATCGGATCTAGTCGACATCGTGCCCCGATGAATTCATCATAGTTAGACCGCATTGCGACGCAGCCCATCTGGCGCGAAGCGCGGAAGTTTTGGCGGTGCTCGCGGACTTGATTTAACAAGCTTGCGAACGAGCTTGCACTTCTATTGCAGGGCGCGCGATTGGAAATAAGCAGCGACACGTGCTACCGTTTGATGAACGTCCCGTGGCATTCATGTCAAAGATAAACAGCGGTGTGATCCCCGCGCGGCCCACACTGTGAGTTTTCCGCTGTTCCAATCTCGCCATCATCCAGCGCATGGGCACAACCCCAACCGGCGCGCCATTCGTTTTTCTGGAGTTGCAATGGCCTATATTTCGCTGCTCGCACTTTTCCTGACGGTCACGAATTTCGTGCCCATCAGTGCGATCGGCTTTGTCCCGTTGCTATTGCTGGCATGGCGCTTTTACGGCCGCAGTTATCCCGCATTCATCGCGCCGCTTACCGCTTTCACGGTGCTCGCGACCGTCTCGACGCTGCTCTATGATCCGCAGTCGTTCCTCGACTTCGACTTTTATCGGCGCGACGGCAATTTTTTCATTTCCTATGCGCCCATTTTTGCCGGTTTCGTGTATGCGCACCGCTGGGATCTGCACAAGGTACTTCGTGCGCTGTTCATTTTCGCGGTCATCATCAATCTGCCGATGTACGTCTACTACATCGCCACGAACGGGCTGTTCAGCATCTTCGTTAATCCGGCCGACAGTTTCGGCAGCTACTTCATTGCGCGCAACGCAGCCGGCGGCTTCCTGGCGATGCTGTTCTGTCTCGGCATAGCGTGCTACCTGCAAAAACGCAGCAAGCTGCTGATCGCGCTGCTCGCCTGCAATGTGCTGATGCTGTTTTCGACCTACAGCCGTGGCTCGCTGCTTGGCGCGGCGGCCGTTCTGCCCTATCTGTACTTTGGCCGCAAGCGCTGGATTCTCGGCACGCTGATAGCCGTGCTGCTGCTAGCCTCGGTCGCCGTCGCGATCTACCATACCCAGCCGAACGTCGACTACATGGGCTATACGTTCGCGATTCACGCCAATGACGCCAAGGTCAACAACCTCGACATTCGCTACGAGTGGTTGTGGCCGCGAGCGCTCGCGTATTTCGTGCAAAGCCCGCTCGTCGGTCTCGGCTTCGGCTCCTTCGACGACCACATCGGCAGCCTCACCTCGTACTTCCATCTGTTCGCGGTGCCGTCCGACATAGTGATCGAGCACAGCGACTCGCACGCTCACAACTCGTACCTGAATATCCTCGCCGAGCTCGGCGTAGTGGGCTTGACGCTGATCCTCGCGTTCTTCTGGAGACTGATCGAGTGGAGCAGGCAGGGGGCGGCGTATGCCGCGTTGGTCGAGGGCGGCCGCCAGTTCGCGGCGTTCCGCTTCGTCGAGATTTCGTCGGTTTGCCTGCTGGTGATGTCGGCAACCGAGCATCGGCTCGTTTCGCCGTCGAATGTATTGATTCTTTCTCTGGTGATCTCGCTGCTGCTAGCCGCGCGTCCGCTGGCGGCCACCGCATTCAGCCCCGGCCCGCGCGGAGCGCGCAAGGCGGGCAACGTGGGCACGCGAGCTGCACAGCCCGTGCCCCAGCGCCCGACTCAGGGCGTAACGTCGGCAAGATGACGTTCTTCGGCCGGCAGCGACTGACTCGGCGCATAGGGAAGAAACTGTTCGACGCACGCATACGGGAGCCGCGCGTCGACGAAGCCCATCAGGGCCTTCTTGAAGTTCTCCGACGAAAACCGCTCGGCATTCTTGCGGCACACGCGTGCGTCGAATAGGGCTGCGTTACTCTCGAACCGGGTAACGGCTTCGAGCAACGACGCGGTGCTTTGCTCACCGAAGAAAACCCCGGTGGGTCGCTCGAGCGGCAATCCCACCACCGATTCAAGCGCGCCACCGCGGCCGAAGGCGATCACCGGCGTGCCGCATGCCTGCGCTTCGACCACCGAAATGCCGAAGTCTTCTTCCGCCGCGAACACGAACGCGCGCGCGCGCCGCAAATGATCGACCAGCACATCGGACGGCTGATGCCCGAGAATCTGGACGTTGTCGCCGGCCACCGCTTTGATCTTCTTCATCTCGGGACCGTCGCCGATCACGACCAGCTTGCGTTCAGGCGTTTGCGAAAAGGCCTGAACGATCAGATCGATACGCTTATAAGGCACCATCCGCGACGCCGTCACGTAGAAATCCTCTTTCTCCGTACCAATAGGCATGTTCACCAGATCGACCGGCGGATAGATCACGGTCGCTTCGCGCTGATAGGCCTTTCTGATACGCCGCGCAATGAACTGAGAATTCGCGACGAGATGATCGACGCCGTTCGCGGAGCGCGAATCCCAGCCTCGAATGTAATGAAGCAGCACGCGCGCCAACGCGGAGCGCAGCCCTGTGTCGAGATGGGATTCACGCAGGTACTGATGTTGCAGATCCCACGCATAGCGGATCGGCGAATGAATGTAGCTGATATGCATCTGGTTCGGCCCGGTCAACACGCCTTTCGCGACCGCGTGCGAGCTCGAAATGACGAGATCGTAGCCTGACAGATCCACCTGCTCGATCGCAATCGGCATCAACGGTAGATAGGCCCGGTATCGTCTTCGCGCAAACGGCATCTTCTGGATGAATGACGTGTTGACGGACTTCCCCTTCACGCAATCGCGGTCTTCGAGAAAATCGACAATCGAAAAGACATCCGCATCCGGGAAGCACTCGATGATGTTCTTCAATACTTTCTCGGCGCCGCCGGACACTACGAGCCAATCGTGAACAATAGCGACTTTCACTTCGACCTCCTGTGACAATCCACCCAAACTCCCACACACCCACGCGCCACTTCAATCGTCCTTTGCGCCGCCCGCCTGCGTACTAAGCCCGCACACCACCCGCACCCGCTCGAGCGCACGTTCGGCGCCGGGCAACAGCCCGACCAGCTCGAGGCGAATCAATACGCTGAGCAGCGTCACCGACAGCGCCGCTTCGCCGATCACCCGAGCAGAGGCCATGCCAATCGCGCCGAAACGCGGCGCGAGAACGAGCGCCGCGGTGAGATTGACCAGCGCCGAGGCGACGCCGGCCATCGCGAGCACCCGGTCTCTCCTGCGCGGCACGAATACATAGAGCGCGACGAACTCGTTGAAAGCCGCGAACGGGAACATCCATGCAAACACCTGCAACACGTGCACGCTCGGCTCGAACGCGGCGCCGAGAATCAGCGGCAACACGAAAGGCGACAGCGTCAACGCGCCGCACAGCACGAGCACGCCATAGCCGAGCAGCAAGATGGCGCCGCGCCGCGTCGTGACATGCGCGCCCGCCTTGTCGCCCTGCGCGAGTTGCCGGGTTATCGTCGGAATAAAGACTTGCGCCGCGGGGGCCATCAGGCTGAGTCCGATCGTCGCGAAACGCTCCGCCGCGCCGAAATAGCCGACCTCCGCCGGCGTCGAGAACAAGGTCAGCAAATACGTCGACGATGCCGTCAGCACGACGGAGCCGGACGAATAGCAGAACAGCATCGTCGACCGGCGCACGAGCGGCAGGACGCCGGCAAACGCCAGACGCGGCCAGCCGAGTTGCCACGTCGTCAAACCGTAGGCAATGATCAAGGACGCGATACCCGCAATCAGCAGACTCGCCAACACCCATACGGCATCGTTCGGTCCTTTGACGAGAGTCAGCACCAGCACGAGACTCAGCGCGAAGCCGAACACTTCGATCATGATCGGCGTTCGAATGTGTTGCCGCCCCTGAAACAGCCAGCCGAGATTGCATGCCGACACGATACCTAGCAAGGTCGCGAGCAGGCCGATCAGCGGCCGCTCCGACAGTAACGGTGAACAGAACGTCGCAATGATGCCGATGCCCGCGCCGATCACGGCGAGTGTCAGCCGCGCGCTGACATGCAGCGAATAGATCGCATTGCATTCCTGGGTCGACTGCGCTTTCGCCACCTCGCGCATGCCGACGAAGGTAAAGCCGAAGCCGACGAGCATCCATATCACGTTCATCAGCGACATCGACGCGAGTACCCGGCCGTATTCGGCCACGCCGAGCACCCGGCCATAGAACGGCACGACGATCAGGAGGTACACGTACCTCATGAAATAACCGGTGTAAACAAATACGATCAGGTTGGCGCTCGTTCGTCTATCCATGCCGTCCTCCTTCGCCTCAGCGTCCTGCGACGCGACGGCGCGCGAGCGGGTTCGCGATATAACGCACCGCGAAATCCGACAGCGGCGAATAAGGCACGAGACACAGGCTCGACAGTACGAGCGTGCCGAGCTTCTTCTTCAGGCTCCAGAACGGATTTGCAATGATCGTGTACAGATAGTTGCGCGAATCGAGGATCATCCAATGCCAACGCCGGAACAGGGTCGCGCGATAAACGGAAGAGCAGAATGTCGCTTTCTCGTGTGAGAAGTCGAGAAATGTTGCCGGTAGTTCTATGTCGAGCCGATCTTTGGCGATATTGCGCAGAATGGCCCAGCGCATGTTGAACGCGCGCGGTGCTTTCGTCAGTTGTTCCGAGTTCGCGAACGACACCGTTTCACTGCCCGCGTTATGCACCCGGTAGCCGCCTAGCGACTTCGACACGGTAGCGATCGGTCCAGCCAGCGCGACGCCATAGATCGCATAAAAGTCCGCGCCATAGCGATTCACACCCTCTTCGGGAACCGGGAAGATCTGCTTGAGCGCGCTCAACCGGTAAGCATTGCCAGACGCGGGCGGGGACGGATAGAGCCACCCGCCGCGCAGCAGCCTGCCGCAGTCGTGTGGCGGCTCGCTATTCGGCACGTAGGCACCCGTCAATGCGCCTTCGTTGTCCATCACGTCGAGCCGGAATTGCACCTTGGCCCACTCGCCGCCCTCGAAAAAGCGCATGACTTCGGTAACCGCGGATGGGTACAGCACGTCATCGGAATCGAGAAGGATCACATACTCGGTGGTGAGCGACGCGATTGCGTAGTTGTAGGCGGATACTTGCCCGCCGTTTTTCTTGCACAACGTCAGTACGCGATCGCCATAGCTTTCGATGATCGCGCGCGAACCGTCGGTCGAGCCATCGTCGACGACCATGACGGTGGTCGCCGGATAATCCTGCGCGAGCGCCGAGTCGATCGCCGCGGCCAGATAGTGCTCGTAGTTGTAATTGCAAATCGCAATGGTGACCTGCTTCATGATGTGTCAACGCTATCCGTCAGGTTCGATCCGCCGGCTCCCGGCGGTCGTCATGCTCGCGAAATATCGCTATGCCACTGCCTGCGTCACACGACGCACCACGAGATAAGCCAGATGTTTGGGCGGATTATTACCAGCGCCGTTCACCTGGTCGGGTACCTTGAATCGCACGTTCATCAAATCGTTGTCCCAACTCAGTGCAACCTTGTCCGGTGCGCTCGCCTCGCCGCTCAGCGCATCGATGAAATCGACCTGCACCGCGTGCGAGCGCAGCGGCTGCAGCCCGCCGATGGAAATGTTCTGCCAGCCCGCGCTGCTGCTCACCTGCATCACGAGGTCGTTGCCGGAAAGCAAGGCATTGGCAGCAACACCCGGACCGCATTGCAGCGGCTTCGAAAAATTCGCCAGATGCCCACCCGCTGTTTGATGCAACACGACCAAGCTTCGACCGGAAACGTTGTAGGTTCGTTCAGGCGGACCGGGATGCGTGAGACGAAAAGGTTCATAGCCGTCCCAGTGATAGATCATCGACAGGTACTTGTTCGGGTCGTCCCAATTCCTGCCGAGCGCCCACACCGCGAAGTCGAAGAAATAACGCGGCAAATAGTGCGGGTCTTTCATGTACTCGTTGCCGATCTCCGTTTGCCAGATGCCGCGCGCGGGACCGTTCTTCACATATCGCTGGTACAGCGATTCCATATCGGCAACCGGCAAGTAGTGCGTGTCGATGTAGTCGACCCAATCGAGCATGCGCTCTTTCAAGACCGGACTGCGATATTCGAGCCAGCGGTGGAAGTTATCGAGGCCGCCCTGGTCCGGCCAGCCGCCATACACCACATACGCGCGATAACTGCGAATGATGCGGGCCGCCGGAATATGAATCCGCTCCACGTAATCCTGCATCGCGCGCTCATACGGTTTCGAGCGTCTTTCGTCCTTGCTGAACTCCGGGCCGTGCCAGAACACGGACTGAGGCAAGCCGCCGGACAACTTGCCGGCCGCCTCGTTCCAGACCTGGAAATAGCGCAGGTTATAAGGCGGCGCCGAATACTTGCGCACCACCGCGTCGACATACTGCTTCCACGCATCCACGTCGACGGGTGCCGAATTGCTGTCGCCGGGCACGGTCGCATTCCATCTCGGCGTATAGCCGAGCATCAACAGCGAACCGATTCCATCGCGTTCGTTTCGCAACAGTGCCGACGGCAGATCGATATCGAACGCCGAGCTCGTTTTGTCGATGCGCATCGCCTCGCCGGGCCGATCAGGTTGACCAGGGCCGACCGTGTCACGGCCCCAGCTAATGCCCATCGCTCGCCACATCTCGATGTCGGCGGCCGATCCGGCCCAGCCGTTCGTGCCGATCAGATCGGTCATCATGCGGGCGCGCGCGTTCGCGGGCGCCGGGTCCGGTACCATTGCGAGAGCGGGCCGGAGAGTCGACAACGGCGCGGCCGCACCCGCCGCCAACGCGGCGAGTGTGCGCAATGCACGTCTTCTGCCAGCACGGGTCTTCATGCGATCCATGTTCGTGCCCACCCATCGCTAGCTCGCGGACGCGCGCGGCGTCAGTTCGGGCAGCCGCTCGCCAGTCTTGACATCGAGGATTTCGAGCACCGTTTGCGCCGCGCGCTCCCAGCGAAACTCGCGCGCACGCAGCAGCCCCGCGCTGCGATAACGTTGGCGAAGATCGGCGTCGCTCATCATCTGCGCGATCTTGGCGGCGATGTCGTCCGCGGAGGTCGCGTCGCAGTACATTGCGGCATCGCCGCATGCTTCCGGTATCGACGTGCGCGCCGACGCGATCACCGGACAGCCGCAATACATCGCTTCCAGAGGCGGCAGGCCGAAACCTTCGTACAGCGACGGAAACACGAGGCAGCCAGCGCTCTCGTACAGTGCCTTCAGCTCCGCGTCCGACACGAAACCTGCCCACACGACCTGCCGCGAATGCACAGGATGCTCGACGCCTGCACCGCTGAAGATGCGCGGATACTGTTTTCCCACGATGACGAATTTGACGTCGCGCAGATGCCCGAGCCGCACGATCGCATCGAGCACGCCGCGCAGATTCTTGCGCGGATCGAGACTGCCGACGATCACGCAATAGGCGTCCTTGTTCAATTCGAGCCGTTGCAGCACCGATGGGTCGGCAACGATCCGGTCGAAATGATCCGCGCCGGGCGCCACCACTTTCACACGCGATTCGTCGATTTTCAGGTGATGGCAGATACGCATTTTCGAAAACGTCGAGACCGTCAGAACGATCGGATGGGTGCGCGGCAAGAGCGCGAAACAGATGCGATACCAGAGCCGGAATTTCCTCGAAAAGCCTTGCGGCATGTCAAGGACGGCCATGTCGTGAACCATCACGACCTGACTGTGCTTGAACAGCGGGTTCGTATTGCACAGACTCAGCAGCGTGATGCCGCGTGCGGCGATTGGCAGCGTGATCTGCTCCCACAGCGTGCCGCGCAGCCACGGAAAGCGCCGTTGCGGTTTGAGCAGCGCCCCCGGCTCGACGGCGTTTTGCGGCACGAACACTTCCGGTTCGTCACCGGGCGCGGCGCGCATCTGCATGGCCCGCGTCAGCTCATACGCAACGCGTTGAACCCCCGTGATGGACTGAGAAGTAAACTTTCCGTTGATTGCAAAGGCCATCTGGTTCTCCGTTTTACGCCATCGCGAACGCGCTTTTACCGCGTTGGGGTCTCCACACGCTCAGGCGCCTCGCGGCGCTTGCTGTCCGACGTCGCTTTCGCCGAAATCGCTGGCATAGTTCGTTTCGTAGCCATAGTTCTTCGTGCTTCGACGCAGCGGAATGCCGTTGAACACCGCGCCCGCGATGCGCCCTTCCGCGCGTTCCACCTTTCTGATCGTGTCGGCGATCTCCTCCTCGCTTTGCATGCCCGAGCGCAGCACGAGCAGAGATGCGCCCGCCTCGTTCGCGACGATCGAGGCGTCGGTGACCGCGAGGAAAGGCGGCGTATCGATGATCACCAGATCGAACTGGCTCGACAGCCGCTCGAGTACTTCCTTCAGGTGCGGCCTCATCAGCAGCGCGGCGGGGTTCTCCGGGCGCACGCCGCATGACAGGAACGTCAATCCGTCGATGCGGGTCGAGCGCAGCGCATTGCGGAGCGGCAGGCGTTCGGACAGTACTTCGGAAAGGCCTCCACGATTGCTCTCGTTGAATAGCGAGGCGAGATGACCGCGTCGCATGTCGGCATCGATCAGCACCACCCGTGAGCCGATTTCAGCGTGGAGGATCGCCAGATTCGCGGCGACGAAGCTCTTGCCGGCCGATGGCGTGGGCCCGATGATCATCACGATGTTGTTGCGTGCATGCGCGAGATCGCGCGTGACGGCGGTCCGTACGCTGCGCAGCGCTTCGACCGATGTGTCGTGCGGAAAGCGCGCGGCGAGAATCCTGTTCTGGACGCCGGAATCGAACTGAATCTCGTGCAGACTCTTCTGCATCGGCGGATGGGCGCGCCCGGCTGTTGCCGGCAGCGATTTGCGCCCCGCGGTCGCATCGCGGTCGAGCAGCAGTTGCTGATGGCTGAACAGAATCTCGCCAAACACCGGCACGCTCATCTGGCGCTCGACGTAGCGCGGGTCGGTCACGCCGATCATCACGTGGCGGCGCATGAAGACCAACACGACGCCGGACACGATACCGAGCACCAATCCGCCGCCGAGCACGAGAATCGGCTGTGGCATGACCGGCATATGCGGTCTGATAGCGCGATCGAGAATATGCGCGCCGCCCGTCGTGCTGGCGCGGCGCACCTGCAATTGCTCGGCCTTCTGCACCATGCCGAGATACACCGTTTCCGCGACCTTCTGCGCGCGGATCAGATCGACGCTCGCGCGTTCCGACGCGGGCATGCCGTTGAAATGGTCGGAGAATTTCGCTTTCGCATCTTTCAATTGCGCCAGTTGCTCGTCGACGTTCTGCACCCAGCGGCTCTGTTCCGTATAGCGCTCGAGCATTTGCGTGCGCTGCAATTGCAGCGCCGCGATCTGCTTGTCGAGATCGAGGCCGCCCTGCAAATAGGCTTGCGCCTCGTTGGTCGGCTGCATCGATCGCGAGCTCGAGCGGAAGTTCTTCAGCGCTTCCTCGGCTTTTCGCAGATCGCCGAGTAGACGCGGGAGTTCGCCGTTAATGAACGCGAGCGTCTGCGTGTCGTTCGCTTGCCGGCTCGCCACCGCGGATGCGAGGTATTGCTCTCCCAATGCATTGGCGACGGCCGCGGCTTTGTCCGGACTCTTGTCGCGGTACTGGATTTGCATCAGCCCGGAGTCTTTCACCTTGTCGCCAATCTTGACGAGACTGGTGAAGCGCTTGATGGCATCGAGCTCATTCCAGCGGATCACCTCGAACTTCGTGCCCGGCCGCGCAGCGAGTTCCTTCACGAGCATCGACACGCCGTTCTGCTTGAGCGGCATGCCGACCGTGCCACTCGCCAGCAACTCGCCGGACGGGCCGTGCAATTCGAAGGCGCCATTGTCGAGCGCGGTCAAGGTCAGCTTCTCTTCCTCGAGTTCGCGCGGCACGTCGAGCGCGGCGATCTGCACACGCTCGCCGCCCCATGCAAACGATTTCAGCCCGAGCCACGGCGCCGCGGGCTGTCCCGGTGTAGCGAATTTTTCGGCGATGTCGCCGAGAACCGGAAGCTTGTGCGGCTTCACCGAAATGTCGAAACGGAACTGGTCCATCACCGGCTGCAAAACTGCACGGCTTTCCATGACCGCCATTTCGGTTACCGACGACGGCGTCGGTGGCGGCAACAGTTCCTGGTTCTGCAACGCGAGTCCGAGGGCATTTGGCTCGGGTGGGTCCACGCGAATGATTACGTCAGCGGAATAGATAGGCGTGGCAATCAGAAGATAAGCGACCGCGAACGTGAGGACGACGACGGTCGTCACCACGATCTCCCAGATGTGGTCGCGCATTAGCGTGAGCATCGCGCGGGCACTGAGTTGTCTACGCTCGGTATCAACAGCGGGATAGAGCGAGTTTTGCGGATAGTAATCCACCGGTCTGATCCTTGCAGGTTGATGAAACAAAACGATCGGCGATCGCTTTGCGTCGCCACGTCGCTATTTATGCCGCCGGCCGGATAGACCCTCGATTGGCTGGCAGCACGGCGAAGCGACGTGCTGTGTCGGGTTAGGTCGGGGAGCGTGTTCGGGACCTCTCGAACCACGGAAGGCTACACACCTATTGCTTATCCACCGCGGCATTGCCGATTGTTCTTCTCACGAATCAGCAAATGCGAAGCCCGCCATTCACGTAATCCGCGATTGACAATTTCTCTCTCGATGTTGCGCTGAAGCATAGTCCGCAAAGGATCGAGGCATTCGCCGGCGGCCCAAAGTAGGGTGCTATTGGCCGATAATGCGGAGCCTTTTACAAATGAAACAGAAGCCGGAAAGGCTTGTTGCGATCTGCAATTGCTGTAACAGAGTAATACGACAGGCATCGTACATCGCGACAGAACGCCAATTGCACGGCTCAAGTGTCAGGAATGCCCTTGTTATCCCGCAAATCGCGCCGAATCCAAGCCACTCGGCGCATTCCGCCGATGCCCCAGCATTTCGCTTGCAAGAATCGCGCTAATTGATCGGGAAAAAAATTCCGTGCAACGTTAATTAGTAGCACGCATTTCTGCGAATAGCGAGGTAAGAATTTCTTGAATCCTGACGATTACGCCAAAACACCCACGCATGCCGGCCAAGCTCGTCTCGCCCAAATCGATGCGCTAATCTCAATGCGTAGATTTTCCTGACTGGAGAAGCTCGCGTCATGAAGCACATTGGTCTATTCGTCTTTCAGGATTGTTCGATGGCAAGTACCGGCGCGATCGGCGACGCGTTCCGGCTTGCCAATGAGTTCAAGAGAACGGCTGGCGAAGAGGCGCCATACCGGTTTACCGTGGTATCCGACGGCGGCGGTCTGGTGACCAGTTCGTCCGGCATATCGATCTGGACGCAAGGCCTCGAACGCTACTGCCTCGCTGATTTCCACGCGCTCTTCGTGGCCTGCCGCGACGTCACCGAAGTCGCGGAATCCAACGACCGCTTTCTGTCGTGGATCTCGCTGCAAGGATCGATTGCATCTTTCGGCATGCAACAGGGTGCGAATCTCGCGGTCGTCTGCAACGATCCGCTGCAATCGATCGTGCCGATTTTTCTGTTCGACGACAGCGGTGACGCCGCGCGCACGCAAAGCAATGTGACGCCGACCGATCTCGCGCTCGCGCAGATCGAACGCGACATCAATACCGACACTGCCCGCAAGATAGGCCGCATCCTGCAAACCGGCTACGCCGAGAAAAGCCGCTCCGAGTTCGACGACGTCAACATCACGACGACGACGGAGAAGATTCGCGAATCGGCGCGCTGGATCAAGGAAAACTACAGCAAGGCTATTTCGGTTGCGCAGGCGGCCGAATCGGTGGCGATGAGCAAGCGCAATTTCCAGCGCCGCTTCAAATGCGAGTTCGGCATGACGCCGCTCGAATATCTGCTGCGCACACGCTTCGAGATCGTTCGCTCGATGCTGAAGAACACCGATCTGCCGGTCGACAAGATTGCGCGCCGCTGCGGAATGGGCGACGGTAATCGGCTTGGGCGGCTATTCAAGGAGCGCTATGGCATGTCGCCGACGCAATTCCGCGCGCAACAGCATGTGGATGCGGAGGAACGCTGGCTGACGCCGGAGGAAAGCTGGAGTGCCGCGACCGAGATGTTGCGGCAAGCGCCGCTGACACTTTGATTTCAATTCCCGTTACTCCGAGGACGACTTGTCGACTCGACCGCAAAGGGATTAGAACATGACGATCATCAAATCCGCCGAACTGGCCGCGCAGGATGCGGCCGTCGCGCCGAAAAACATGGCCTCCTTACGCTCCGGCGACAGTGCTCTGGCCGCGCCCTGCGGGCAGCCGGGCTTGCACACCGGTGCGCATGCGGCGCACGGGCAATCGCCATCTACCGCGAGAAAAATCAAGGAAGCGGCGAAAACGCTATTGCCGGACGCCCTTTTCCTAAGCCTGTTACATCACAAATGCATTGGCCGCTATCCGAACCTGATTCGTCCGGTGACGTTCAATGAGAAGATCCTGCAGCGCAATCTTCATCCTGATCCGCGCTATATCGACCTGACCGACAAGCTTCTGGTGCGGGAATATATTGCCCGGAAAATCGGCGACAAGCATTTGATACCGCTGATCGCAGTGCCCGATGCATTCACGCCCGAAGTGTTCGACGCACTGCCGGATGCTTTCGTAATGAAAGCCAATCACGGCAGCAGCTACGTCGAAGTGGTGAGAAACAAATCAGAGACCTCGTTCGAGAAGCTGAAGAAGCTCGCCGACCAATGGTTGCGCACCGAATTCTATTACGTTGGGCGCGAGCGGCACTATCGGACGATCGAGCCGCGCGTTTTCTTCGAGCAGTTGCTGCTCGATCGGCGCGGCCAGATTCCGGCGGATTTCAAAATGCACTGCTTTGGCGGCCGTCCTGGCGGGCCGATCATCTATATCCTCGTGATCTCGGATCGATTCGGCGACGCGACGCACGGCGACGTGTACGACGCCGACTGGAATCACCTCGATATCGCAATCGGCGACTACAAGCGCAGCGCGTTGCCCGCTCCGCGCCCGCCGCATCTACAGGCCGTGCTCGATGTCGCGGCCCGTCTGTGCGAAGACTTCGACTATGTGCGCGTCGACCTGTATGCGCCGGACGACCTCGTTTATTTCGGCGAACTTACATTTACGCCCGGCGCGGGGGTGCTGCCCTTCACGCCGGACAGTATCGATTACGAGTGGGGCAAGCTGCTGGCTTGAATCCGCTTTCATTCGTAGCGTTTTGCCTCCTCCATCCGATCGGGCGTGCCGGTCAGCGCTTTCAGCGTTTCGACGCCGAGCACGCGCTCGCGCAAAGAGATGGAGGCGGAAAAGGCAAGGACACAAGCCTGGGCGGCGAGCGCCGCCCGCCATCAAGCCGGCGACATGCCGTTTTGCAGCTTTGTGCCGTCGGCCTCGCGCGAGGCCAGAAACGCCAGCAACGCCTGGGCTGCTTCACGCTGGCGCGCCATCGTACAGATCGCGGCGGTGAAAGTCGTGGTGGACTGGGTGGCGGCCGGAAGCTCGCCGAGCACGTCGATGCCCGCCACGTGAATCAATTCGCTCATCTGCTGAAAGCCGAGCGCGACTTCTCCGCGCGCGACGAGCGTGCCGACCGGCACACCCGGCGGCGCCTTCACGATACGCGAAGCGATCTGCCCGGCAATGCCCCAGCGTTCGAACAGCTTCAGTAGATACGTGCCGCTCGGCCCCGTCGAGTAACCGATACTGCGCGCACCGAGAATCGCGTCGCGCAGCGCTGCTTCGGACGCGATGTCCGGGTGCGTTTCTCCGGCCGCGACCGCGACCGCGATGCCCGAGCGCGCGAGCCCGACGCGGCTCGCCGCCTCGACGCAACCCGTCACCACGAGCCGCTCGATCGCGTCGGCGGCAAGCACGACGATGTCGAAGACTTCGCCATCCTCGACCCGGCGCGCCGCATCGACGCCGCCGACCGATTCGATGGCGACGCCCTGCCCCGTGCGCCGCTCGTAGAACGGGGCGAGTCCGGCCAGCACCTGGCGCGTGGCCATCGACGAAATGCCGGTGATCGGCGCGCGCGTGGCTTGATCGTTGATCATTGCGACCACGCCTGTCAGTCCTTGTAGCGCAGTCCGGCCTGCTCGAGCGGCCCGCGCATGTTGTACATGTCGAGACCGAGCACCCCAGCGGCGAGTTTCGCGCGCTTCCCGGCTTCATTGGCCTCGCGCGCCGCAGCCTTGTCGAGCACGGCCTGCGCGGCGACCGCCGGCACCACGACCACGCCGTCCTCATCGGCAACGACGACGTCGCCCGGTGTGACCAACGCACCCGCGCACACGACCGGAATGTTCACCGAGCCGAGCGTCGCCTTGACCGTGCCTTTCGCGGAAATCGCCTTGCTCCAGACCGGGAAGTTCATTTCGCTCAGCACGCTGACGTCGCGCACGCCGGCGTCGATGATCAACGCATGCGCGCCGCGCGCCTTGAAGCTCGTGGCCAGCAGATCGCCGAAGTAACCGTCGGTGCTCTGTGCGGTGACGCCCGCGACGACGACGTCGCCCGGCCGGATCTGTTCGGCCGCGACGTGCAGCATCCAGTTATCGCCCGGTTGCAGCAGCACCGTGACGGCCGTGCCGCTCGCGCGCGCGCCGGTATAGATCGGGCGCATATACGGTTGGAGCAGGCCCGTGCGGCCCATCGCTTCATGCACGGTGGCCGAACCGAGCGCGCCGAGTTTCGCTGCCACCTCCGCATCCGCGCGCTGGATGTTGCGATAGACGACTCCGATTTCATCCATGATCACAGCCCCTTCGTTTTCAGCAAGGCGTCGAGACGCGGATAGACGCGCCGCGCGTTACCTTCGTAGATCTTGTAGCGCTGCTCCGGATTCATATCCGCGGCTTCGACGTAGCGCTTCGTGTCGTCGAAATAGTGACCGGTTTGCGGATCGACGCCGCGCACCGCGCCGATCATTTCGCTCGCGAACAGGATGTTGTCCACGGGAATCACGCGCGTGAGCAGGTCGATACCCGGCTGATGATAGACACAGGTGTCGAAGAACACGTTGTTCAGCAGATGGTCTTTCAGCAAGGGCTTTTTCAGTTCCTGCGCGAGGCCGCGGAAACGACCCCAGTGATACGGCACCGCACCGCCGCCGTGCGGAATCACGAAACGCAGCGTCGGGAAATCGCGAAACAGGTCCGAGGTCAGGCATTGCATGAACGCGGTGGTATCCGCATTCAGGTAGTGCGACCCGGTGGTGTGGAAGCACGCGTTGCAACTCGTGCTCACGTGAATCATCGCGGGAATGTCGTACTCGACCATCTTCTCGTAGATCGGGTACCAGGAACGGTCCGACAACGGCGGGCTGGTCCAGTGGCCGCCCGACGGATCGGGATTCAGGTTGATCGCGACATTGCCGTACTGCTCGACGCATTTGACGAGCTCAGGAATACAGGTGGCCGGATCGACACCCGGACTTTGCGGCAGCATCGCGGCCGGCACGAAGTTCTCGGCAAACAGCCGGCTCACGCGATAGCACAGTTCGTTGCAGATCGCGGCCCACGTGCTCGAGATTTCGAAGTCGCCGATGTGGTGCGCCATGAAGCTCGCGCGCGGACTGAAGATCGTCAGATCGAGGCCGCGCTCGCGCATCAGTTTCAACTGGTTGTTTTCGATCGACTCGCGCAGCTCGTCGTCGCTGATCTGCAATTCCGACCCCTTCGGCATCCCGGAAGGACTCTTGATGCCTGCGATCTGGCGGTTACGCCACGTCTCCAACGCTTTCGGCGCGGTGGTGTAGTGTCCGTGAATGTCGATGATCACCGTGATTCCTCAGTAGATGAATTTATCCAGCGGCGCCCGCGAAACGCACGCGCGCCGCGTTGCCTCACGCCTCACGCCTCACGCCTCAATGCGCGATATTCGGCTGCGCCACCGTTTCGGCGCCGCCCACACGCTGGCTCACCAGGATGGCGAAAGCGGCGAGTGTGGCGGGGATCGCGAGCATCGCCAGGATCGCGCCGAACTGCCAGCCGAAGCCGAGCAGCGCGCCGCCGATCGCCGAGCCGAAGATACTGCCGAAGCGGCCCATGCCGAGCATCCAGCTCACACCAGTCGCACGCGCAACGGTCGGGTAGCGGCCGGGTGCAAATGCGTTCAGACCGGTTTGCGCGCCGCTCATGCAGAAGCCCGCGGCAAACACCAGCAATGCAAGCGACGAAGACAGCGCGCCGATGTAGCCGAGCCCGAGCACGCACAGTGCGCCGCCGATATAGGCGGCGCTGATGACCGGCGCCGGACGCGCCTTGTCCATGAGCCAGCCGACGAGGATCGCGCCGATCGTGCCGCCGATCTGGAACATCGCCGTGACGTTGGCCGCGGTCGTGACCGACAGACCCGCATCCTTCATCAGCGTCGGCAGCCAGCCGGTCAGCAGATAGATGACGAGCAGGCCCATGAAATACGTGACCCACAGCGCGATCGTCATCGAGCCATAGCCTTGCGAGAACAGCACGCCGATCGGCTTGCGCGTCGGCAGCGGCGGTTCGTTCGACACGAACACTTCATTGCCCGCGAAGTGCACGCCGCACACACGGCCAAGCACCTTGCCGATACGCTGCGCGGGCGCGCCGCGCACCGCGAGCAGACGGGCCGACTCAGGCAGCAGCCAGATCTGGAACGGGATCAGCACGAGCGGCAGTGCGCCGCCGAGAATCAGCACCGCGCGCCAGCCGTGAACCGGAATCAGCCAGCCGGCCGCGAAGCCGATCAATGCCGAGCCGAGATTGAAGCCCGTGAACATCACGGTGATCAGCAGCGCGCGCTTGCGTTGCGGTGCGTACTCGGACAGCAGCGTCGTCGAGTTCGGCATCGCGGCGCCGAGACCGACACCGCTGAGCAGACGCAAGGCTGCCATCGAAAACGGCGATTGCGCGAACGCAGTCGCGATCGTGAACACGCCGAACAGAAACACCGACGTAATCAGCACCCACTTGCGGCCGATGCGGTCCGATGCCGGACCCGCGAACAATGCGCCAATCACGAGACCGAGCGGCGCCGCGCTCATCACGAGCCCGAATTCGGGGCGCGAAATCGCCCAGTCATGAATGATGGAAGGCGCGACGAAGCCCATGATCGCGACGTCCATGCCGTCGGCGGTCACGATCAGAAAACACAGCACGACCAATAACCACTGGTAGGGCGAAATCGACCGTTCGTCGATGAACTTCTTGATATCAATCCTGTTGCCGCTGGTAGTACTCGTCATCAAAACTCTCCTGTCTCCTTCATTGGTCTCATCGCGCGCTCGAAGCGGGTAGCTTCGCAAAGTACGTCGACTCGGTAACCATCGTGGCGATGGGCCCCTACACGGCTTACTCAAATAACTGGCGTGAAGGTACGTTTCGTCCTTCGCGGGCCAAAGCGCGGGTTAACCATCGGGTCGATGCGAGTATCCGCATTCTCAGCGTTCCGCATAGCATCGGCGAAGCCCGTCCGATTCGCGCAAAGCCCCGCTGGACAAGCGTTCAAACCAGAGTCACGGCCCTTCGAAGCGGGCTTTTCGAACGCCTGCTGGTGCACACCCTGATAAACAGAACAGATGAAGCGGGAATGAACTCGCATAGAGCGGCAGTGAGACTGCCCCGCTTTTCCGATCAACATGGATGCGCTGCGCTGGTAGCGGATTTGCCCCGCGCAAAAAGGGCACAAAAAGAAAAAAGCGGCATGACCGTGCTATGGCCATTCCGCTTCGGGCTGAGCCGGCCTCGCGAGACCGGCTGGTACTCAATTACCGTTGTGCGCTACCCGGCTCAGGGTGCTGCGACACCCGTTCCGCGCTGCAACCTTCGAGCCAGCGTCCGTCCGTAGTCAGGAATGTCGTATGCTGCGTTTCCCATGCGGCGGGACGGCCTTCCTGCGCGATGTGCATCGTCATTGAAAGTCGATAGCAAGAACGAAAAGATTTCAGACACGACGGAATAACCGTCGATCGATCGCGTTACCGCTTCGGGCGCAATGCCAGTCTGGCGCTCGCAACGTAACTCGTCGCCCGATCCTGCTTGCGGCCCCATACCGGCGCCGACGGCATCCCGTTGACGGCTCCCGCGGCACCGGAATGATTGTCAACGAGCATGGAGTGGTCTTGAGGCACAACATGGTTCAACCCGGATGGGTGCGCATTACGCACTGGATCAATGCTGTCGCGGTCGTGCTGATGGTAATGAGCGGCTGGCAGATCTACGACGCGTCGCCGATCTTTCCCGCAATTGAGTTTCCACCTTCGATCACGCTTGGCGGCTGGCTCGCTGGAGCGCTGCAATGGCATTTCGCAGTGATGTGGCTGCTGGTCGCCAATTTCATCGTCTATCTGGCGCTGAATCTGGCGACCGGACGCTTTCGACGCAAGCTGCTACCTGTCCGGCCGAAACAGTTGGTCGCCGATCTGCTCGCTGCGCTGAGCGGGCGCCTGAAACACGACGACCTCGCGCACTACAACTCGGTGCAAAAGCTCGCCTATCTCGTCGTGATCGCCGACATCCTGCTGGTCGTGTTGTCCGGGCTCGCCATCTGGAAGTCGGTGCAGTTCCCGCTGCTGCGCACGCCGATGGGCGGATATGACAACGCGCGCGTGGTGCACTTCATGTGTATGAGCGTCCTGGTGGCGTTTTTCGTCATTCACGTCGCGATGGTTGCGCTCGTGCCCCGCTCGCTGCTGTTGATGCTACGCGGACGGTAAATCATGACGATCCGAAAACGAACCGCGCAACAAGGCACCTTCCTCGCGACGCATGGCGAATCGATCATTCGCGATGCTCAGCGCGAACTCAAATCGCCTGCGCGCCGGTTGTTCGGCCGGCGGCTGCTGACGTTAGGCGGCATCGCGCTGCTGTCCGGTTGCGATCTGACCGACGACAAGGCGGTGAATACCGCGCTGCGCCGCATCTCGTTCTTCAACGACGACGTGCAGGCACTGCTGTTCGATCCGAACAAGCTGGCGCCCACGTATCCGGCATCGATGATCACGCGGCCGTTTCCGTTCAATGCGTTCTATGGCGTCGACGAGGTGCCCGAGATCGATGCCGCGACCTACCGTCTGCAGGTCAGCGGCCTCGCGCACGGCAAGCGTACGTGGACGCTCGACGAACTGCGCGCGCTGCCGCAGGAAAGCCAGATCACGCGTCTTATCTGTGTCGAAGGATGGAGCGCGATCGGTCGCTGGGGCGGCGTGCGCTTTTCCGAATTCCTGCGCCGCGCGGGCGCGGACACGCGTGCAAAGTACGTGTCGCTTCATTGCGCGGACTACAACTACTGGACGAGCATCGACATGCCGACGGCGCTCGACCCGCAGACGCTGCTCACGCTGACTTACAACGGTGACGTGCTGCCGCCGAAGTATGGTTTCCCGATGAGGCTGCGTGTGCCGACCAAGCTCGGCTTCAAGAATCCCAAGCATGTCGTCGCTATCGAAATCACGAACCAGTATCCGGGCGGCTATTGGGAGAACCAGGGATACAACTGGTTCAGCGGCTCGTGACGCAATGATGTTTTTCTCGTTCCATCAACCACGCACAGCGTCATGTTGACGTGACGCGGGCTAAGTCGTGTCAGGATCATTGCGCGCGGACCAATACGAGCAGTCGATGGGTTGACAAAATATTACGTTTTTCACCGTGGTACATCGCGTAGCATAGTGGGGGTATGTCCTGCGAGCGCCCCCACTCGCATTCGTCATTCAACCGCGGAGATTTCGGAAATGAGTATTTTTGGTGACATCGTGCACAAGCTGTTCGGCAAAGCGAAGCCGGACCAACCTCCCCCCGCGACGGAACCCACCCC
>NZ_VZQP01000080.1:0-25516 GCF_014397655.1 Paraburkholderia sp. UCT31 | reverse complement strand
TACTCGTGAGGGTGGTGCGCGCCGCGGAACTACCTGAGACCAACCTTTCGCCAGCGACCGTGCGTGAGAAAGTCGAGCGCCACTTGCGGAGTGGCAAACGCTGGGCGCATGAGGCGATGGTCGGCCAGATTCGGTCATTCGCTAACAAGACCTGGATCGTCAACAATCGACGAGCCGAGACGATGGTCTTGACGCAGCTTCCTTTCCGCCAGGCAGAAGACGTCAATGATGAAATTGCTGACTGTTCGCGTTAAACCTCCCGTTCGGATTTGCGCATGTCCTTGGTCCGGGTACAGCACACATCAGAGGCAGTGAACCGGTTTGACCGCCGCAACTTAGGGACATCAGACAGATGTGAGCGTAAGCCCGGCAGCGTAGAAGGACGTCTAGCGCTGCCGGGTCATCCCCCTACGCGACGAAACGGCACTCCGACGCGGGTGTCCGCGTATCCATGTTCCTTCCGCGGTTCATATGGTCGTCGATTTCAGCCGCGCAACCGAGCATGCGGGGGTATAGAAATATAGTGAAGGCGGCCGTCTCCAAGGCGTTGCGGGAATAGGTTCCGTCACGATATGGCTGCCAGAGCATCTTGAGCAGCAACGCGGCAATCACCGCGTCGACGTTGACGCAGTAGACGTTTCGCGAAACCCCGGCGTCGAACAGACTTTGCACCAACGTCCGATAGAAGTCGTGGAAGATGTTATATTCGCCGCGCTCGGCGAACAACTGCCGAACGAACACTTCACGTGGATCGTGGTTGACCGGCTTGTCCTTAAACACCGGATGATTCACGCCGGGAATCTTCTGAATGTCGAGGCTGCCGCTCGTTTTCTTGCTCGATTTGTATTTGGCGTAACTTTCGACGTACGTCATCGCCAGTGCTTTCAGATCGAGCCCGTGAGCCGGGTCGCCCGGGTCAGTCAGTCCACTATCCCTGAACTGGTCGAGCAAAAATGCAATTCCCTCGAATCCATTTCCGCCGTGTGTATAACCGCTGTGCGTCAGGAAGCCGATTAACGCCTTGTTGAGCTGGACGCGTTCGGGGTCTTCGGGACCGTCAGCAGAGACCGCACCTTTTGCACCCTGCGCGGAAATCGTTCCGGGTCCATTTGACAGCAGCAGACCGACCAGCAATTGGAAGGAAAACAAGTCGCTCGTGCCTGGCGACAATCCAAACAACGCGCTGAAGGCGGTTTCACCAAGCGACCGCTGCTCAAGGATTGCTTTCGTTTCGACGCCGCAGAAGCTGTCCGGGCAGTGCTGATCCGACGGCACCGACGCTCCGATTAAAGAACCGAACAGCTGTATCCACCAGGGAAGGCTCTCGGCCGAAAGGCGCGAAATGCGTTTGCGCATTAGCGGTCCCCATGCGAGCGTCGCGCAAATGGCCGCCAGTACGGCGTCAGTAGTCGGTTCGCCAGGCAGGCTTTCGATATATCGCACGAACGTCGACTTGACGTCGCGGGCGTTGAGTCCGTCCAGGATTGCGCGAGCCCGCAAATCAGGTTCGCTGCCGACGAACAGGCTTAAGTCGCTGACTTGGGCGCGAGAAAAGTCGAAATTTTCGTCCGTCGCGTTCTCGAGCCTCACCGCAGCGAAGGCGTCGATTAGAGCGCGGACCGCCTGGCGGGGCCCGACTTGCCCGCGCGGCCCGATAATGCTCGCAGCGGCGGCAAGAACAGTGTTCGGTGCATTACCGGCATCCCGTGCAGCCTGCGCCGCCGCGAGTGCAGGATGTCCATACAGGTTCAGGAACGCACTCACAGCGACGTTGATTAGCGCGCGGTCGTTCATCCCGCCGGGTTCGTGGAGCAGCGCGAGGCTTACGTTTGTCTCAAGGGGGTACTGCGCCGCATCAAGCATCGAAACGCCGTACAGACTGGTCACCTGCGACTTCGGGTCCATCTGCGACGCGCCAGAAGCATCCTTCATCGACTGTCGCGGTGGTACAGCTCCAACCTGTTTGTCGAGCGCGGCAATCTGGGCATCGTATGGGGCCGTGGCCTGCACGACAGGCAAATCGAGCGCCTGCGGCAGGCTCAATCCGCGGTGACTGCTAAACCACGGTTTTAATGCGAGGTTACCTTCCGGCTCGAAATCTGGCCTGCAGGCGTTTTCACGCATCACGGCCGTGAGTGCTGCGGGTATGTGCGCGATGTTCGTGACAAGCGCACCCTTTGCCGACACGGCCGGATTGTCCGGTGTGAACACACTTGACACCCCGAATTTATCGAGAAACCATTGTTCTTTCGATGCGGCGTCGTCCGCGCCTCCGGACATAGCACCCGCGTGTCCGACAGCACGGGTCAGCTTTGACTTCCAGCGACCCACGACGCACGCAACCACCGGCTTCGTAAAGTTGGCGTCGAGCTCGTAGTAGCCGCCCGGTTCAACATAAAGAACGGCGGCCTTGCTTCGCGCGTCGTTTGCCAGCGCCGCAGCGAACTCGGGCGCCGCGAATTGAATGTAGACGTCTTTGCCACTTGAAATGGCTGTTGTCGTACCCCATCCGGCCATCCGCAGGTAGGTTGCAATGGTCGTTGTGAAGTTGCCCGAGTTCGAGAACAATGCAATTGAGCCGCGTCGCAATGCCTCTTCAGGATTGTCGCCGCCCAGCGCTCCGCCGATACGCACCTGGTTCCAGGTGTCAGCTACGCCGAGGCTGTTGCCGCCAAAAATGTCGATGCCGTTGGACTGACCCATCGCGCGGATTTCGCGGGAGTCACTGACGGCCAGCTTTTCGGTGACGATGAAAATCTTCTTCAGTTCCGGGTTGACGCGGATAAGCTCGGCCACGCCATCTCGAGCAGCGGAAGGAGGGAGGTAGATGACGCCGCAGTTGAACCTGTGGCCATCGTTCAGTCCTTCGAGAACGTTGTTGTAGACCGGCACGCTTCCAAGTGCCGTTTCCAGTACCTGGCCGCGCTTTCCCGGAGCCGTGCCAAACACCACATTGCCACCGGAATAGGCATGACCGACGGGCGTGACATCGCTCGACTCGCCGCCCAGAATGTTGAGCACGCAAACGCGGTCGTCCTTTGTTGCAACTTGGGATAACGAACTAATTCCTACGAAGTATTTAAAATCGCCAATGCCCTGCTTGTACATAATGATTCTCCTCAGTCGATGAGATGCTCAGGCAGCCTGTTTGACCGCAATTCCCAGCTTCGCGGCAATCTGCTCACGGCCGCCTGCCTTCATCCATTGGTCAACCTGCTTCGCATGCAGGACGACCTCGCTCATGTCCGAGTCAAACCCGAAGAAGGTGTACGGCAATCCCAGTGAATCGAGCGTGTCGCGCAATGCTCCCATTCCGCGAACCAGATTCGGACCGCCACGGCCGACCACCACATAGAGCGGCGTCGGGCCGTGCTGACTGAAGTGCTCGCGTAACGCGTCGGCCATTGCGCGAAATGTTTCGAAAATATCCGTGTTGTTCGACTTTCCACCAATGATGAACAGCACATTGCTCTGCTCAATCCAGTGCTTGAAGCAGATGCGGGCGACTTCCTTCATCTTTTCGTAGGGTGGGTTGCCGCCGAAGTCTGACGAGATGATGGCGTCGTCTCCGAGCATTTGCGTGACAAGGGAGTTCGCGCCGCCACCGAACGTCGGAGCGAGAATGCTGCCCTTCGCGTTAATGACGTAGACGTCGCTCTGCCCTTGATATGTGCGAAGCTGGTTGATTTCCTGTTCGAAGTCTGAATAGTCGACTGCGAAGAGATGCGCGGGCAGGTCAAGGCGCTGCCAGCGCGGGTCATCACGGTCGAAGCCGCATTTGAAGTCACAGGCGACGGGTGTCAGCCGTCCCTTGCTATCCTCACGCATCCGGATTGGATTGAGTTCGAGGGTCGTCATTCCGAACCCGTGGTAGAGCTCCCACAACTTGGGGAGGTGCTGCACAAGCGGCGAGATAATCTGTTTGGGTGCGCCCAGCGTCGAAAGCGCGTTCGCCACGACGAACGCCTTGAGCCCGGTGAGCGGGTCAAACGGAATCTGCACAACTTGCGACTTGTCCAGTTCCTCGATGTCGACGCCACCGTGATGTGTGAGCGTCATCGTCGGTGCGCGGAAGTGTGTCGAGTCGGTAATCGAGAAATAGACCTCGTACTCGGCCGGCACGCTCGCCTCAAACGTCACACCGTTGGCTTTCGACACAGTATTGGCAACGTGATGTTCGACGAAGTAAAGACGCTCCTTCTCCTTCAAGGCGGTCGTCAGGTCAGTCGCGCGGCCAATCAGACCGGCCTTGCCCTTCTTGCCAACACCGCCCTTGAAAACCGGCTTGATGAAAATCATCCCGTGTTTTTTCAGCATCGCTCGAATCTGCTCTTCGCTGGCATCCGGACCGAGAATTTCGGGTGTCGGAAAGCCCACGAACTGCAGCAATCTGGCGCCGTGCAACATACCGGTGACTTGCATGATGACCTCAGGAAGTGAGTTGGGAAGTCGGTGTCGTCCGGACAATATCCCTCACGGGGTCTTTGTCGAACCCGTAAAACGAGTGCGGGGTTGAGCACAGGATTGCCTCGACAATCGCGGGCGCAAGATGTAAGTCCAGCAACGCGGTAAGCGTCTGGCTGTAGTCCGTCGCATGTTCAAACTGCGTGTGTGGCCAGTCGCTACCCCACATCAGACGTTCGGCGCCAAATGCGTCTATGAGTTGGTCCGTGGCATCGCGCATGAAACTCGAGTCCGGCTCCGAGCACCGATAGGCGCCCGAAATCTTGACCCACACGCGGCCGGATGGGCCAAACTCCAACAGGTCGTGAAACCCCGAGTCGCGTGTGCCGCTGTCCGGGTCAGGGCGGCCAAAATGGTCAACGACGACTGGCAAGCCCTCATCCAGCAAAGTGTTGACGAGCGGCGCCAGGTCCGAGGCCTCCCTGTGCAACTCAACATGCCAGCCTAGTTTTGATAACTGCCGCCAAAGCGTTACATGCGGCGCCGAGCCCAGCTTGGGGAGCGTCTGCCCGACAAGGTTCAGACGCACGCCCGTCACACCCTGGCAGTTCAGCCGCTGCAGGTCGTCTTCTGAAATTTCGGGGGACACGACTGCTACACCTCGCAGCCGGCTAATGTCGCTGGTCAGCGCCTTTAAAAGATGGCTGTTATCGGTGCCGAGAAAGCTGGGCTGGACAAGGACGGCATTGCCAATATCGTTCTCGTCCAGAAGCTTCAGGTAGGCGTCCAGCGTTGCGTCATAGTCGGGTGCGTAGCGCCGTCCGTCCGCCAGCGGCAGAGTCCGGGCAAACACGTGCGCGTGCGTGTCAACGCGCGGCAGCCGTGGTCGCGCGATGGATGGTGCCTGAGTCATCGCTGGCTCCGGGGATGGTCAAGCGCTAATTCGGCGTCGGCGACCGGTCGCGAAGCCTGTTCGACGCCGGACGGCCGCAACCGCTTGCCGCGCGTTTCGGGAAGCAGCAACACGGCAACCATCGCCAGCCCATACGCAATCGCGGCATCGATGCCAATCGCTGCTCCCAGCGACATCGAATGACTCATGTACCCGACCAGCACAGGGAAACCCGCCGAGGCGATGCGACCGAAGTTGTAGCAAAAGCCGACGCCTGTCCCGCGCATGTCCGCAGGATAGAGTTCGTTGAAAAGTGCGCCCAGGCTGGCCGGGATGCCGGCGGCGAAAAAGCCTAGCGGGAAGCCCAGAACAAGCATCTGCGCGTTGCTCAATGGAAGCATCACGTAGGCGAGCACGGTGACGATGCAAGAAAATGCAAAGAATGCGATGTTGCGACGGCGTCCGATACGGTCGAGCAGGTAAGCGCTCGCCATACAGCCGCACCAGAAAGCCGCGATAACAACCGCCAGATACCCACCGGTGTTGAGGACCGACAGATGTCTTTCCTTGGAGAGGAAGGTCGGCAGCCAGGTCATGATGGCGTAGTATCCGCCGTGTGCGCCTGTGCCCAGAATCGCCCCGATGACGGTGGTCTTGATGACGCGCGGCTGGAATACTTGCGCGATTTGCCCCCACACAGAAACAGCGGGTTCAGCGCGAGACGGCTCAACGCGCACAGGTTCGCGGAGATTGCGGCGGACGTAGAGGACGAGAAGCGCGGGCAGCAGGCCAACACCGAACATGACACGCCACGCCGTGTCTGACGGCAACCACGAAAAAGCTGCGGCATACAACAGCACTGCGCCGGCCCAGCCGACAGCCCAGGCGCTCTGTACCGCGCCCATGGCCTTGCCGCGGTGTTCCGTCCGGATGGTCTCAGCCATCAACACGGCGCCTGCAGCCCACTCTCCGCCGAACCCGAACCCTTGCAGGGCCTTCAGGACCAGTAGTTGAGGAAAACTCTGGGCGAAGGCGCAGAGGAACGTGAAGCTGGCAAACCAGAGAATCGTAATCTGCAGCGTCCGCACCCGACCAATCCTGTCGGACAAGGCGCCCGCCAACCAGCCGCCCATCGCCGATGACACCAGTGTCACGCCGCTGATTGCGCCCGCCTGCGTGTGGTCGATGCCGTACGCTGCGATGATTGCGGGGATTGCCAGGGTAAACATCTGCACATCGAGGGCATCGAGGCCCCAACCCGCGAAACATCCCCAGAAGGTGTTTCGTTCGAGAGGTGTGCCTTGCTTGTACCAGGTGAACATCGCCGTCTCCAAGGTAAATTCATATATTCATGTATATGACTATATGTTTAGTTTAGGCGCCTCGACGAAGAAGTCATTGGGGATTTACCCTTGTTCCTGCAGATGTTGTACAGTGACTATTCCTGTGAACAACTATATGAATCATGGATATGCAGTCGTTCTCGGCCAAGCCAGACGGTCGATTGCCCCGATACCAGCAGCTACGCGATGACCTGGTGCGCCGCATCGCGGAGGGCGAGTGGGCGCCAGAAAAGGCAATCGACACAGAGGCGGAGCTCAGCCTGTTTTATAACGTGTCGACCGGCACACTTCGGAAAGCCATTGATTTGCTGGTGGCCGACGGGGTGCTCACCCGCACCCAGGGAAAGGGGACCTTTGTCCGGCGCCCGCGCTTTGATTCGTCGTTGTTCCGCTTCTTCCGATTCAAGTCAGCTGACGGGAAGCCGGTCCGACCGACGGCGAAGGTGCTCAGCCGCGAGGTCGTCAAGCCAAACGAGACGATTCGCTCAACCTTGCGGATGAAGGCGACGGAGAAGGCTGTTCATCTCTCGCGGGTACGACTGATTGAGGGACAACCGGTTTTGTCGGAAGAAATATGGCTTCCACGAAGCCGTTTCGAAGCGCTGGCGACTCTGCCCCTTGGTGGCTTCGAAGATTTGCTTTATCCGCTCTACGAGCGGCTTTGCCGCCAAATCGTCGCATCCGCAACCGAGATTCTGAACGTCGAACAGGCGACGGACGCTGATGCAGCGCTCTTGCATATCGACGTTGGCAGCCCGGTAATCCTTGTGCACCGTGTGGCATCCGATTTCGCCGGGACGCCTATTGAATGGCGCACCACGCGTGGTGCTGCTGCAGCGTTCCAGTATCAGGTCGATATTCGCTGACAACGCGACTCCCTCGCCGCGTTCGGTGCCGTCATAGGGACCGACAACGCGAACTGACTCTCTGTCACCCGGCAAGTCGCATTTTTCCCGCGACTTTCAGGCTCTACACCTCGTTCGCCGAATACATCACTGGTCGCCAGCTGCGGCCGCAGCTCGCTTGCATGCGCTCGTCCGGGTTATACCTCATTGCAGCCCGACCTCAAACATACAAACATATATATGACTATATCAATCTGCTTGTTTTCGTCTGACTGACCGTTTTCGAAACGCCAGTCGAGCGGCAGCGGGCATGGAACTTGGAGCGAACATGTCTACGTCCGTAACACGTGAGCAGCAGGTAATGAAGAAAATGGCATGGCGGCTGATGCCGCTGCTGATTGTCATGTTTCTCATCGCATTCATCGACCGGCAGAACGTGGGCTTCGCGAAACTGGAAATGGTTCAGGCACTCGGCATGACGGAAGCCGCGTATGGCCTTGGAGCGTCGCTGTTTTTTATTGGCTACCTCCTGTTTGAGGTGCCCAGCACACTGGCGCTTCATCGTTTTGGGGCCCGGACGTGGCTCGCTCGCATCATGATTACGTGGGGCGTCGTTACAGTGCTAATGGCGTTCACCAGGTCCCTGCCAGCTTTTTACTCGTTTCGGTTTGCGCTGGGCGTTGCTGAAGCCGGCTTTTATCCAGGCGTCATTTACTACCTGACGCAGTGGTTTCCTCAAAGCTACCGGACACGTGTGCTTGGCCTTTTTACCCTCGGCAGTTCGCTGGCAAACATGCTTGGCGCGCTGGTCGGAGGGCTGCTCCTTTCCTTGGGCGGAACACTGGGACTGGCGGGTTGGCAATGGGTCTTCCTTGCCACCGGTCTTCCGGCAATACTGATTGCCTTCGTAGCGCTTAAATATCTACCGAGCTCCGTCAAGGAAGCGAACTTCCTTTCCCAGGACGAGAAGGACATTGTGGTCGCAGCGCTTGTGCGCGATGCGTCCCCGGAAGCAAAGGCGTCCCGGCCATGGGCGGCATTGCTTGACCCGAAGGTTCTCATGTTCGCAGCGACCTACATGCTGATGTCGACGTCGCTGTACGGTGTTACGTACTGGTTGCCTACGCTGGTCAAGAGCTGGGGCGTTTCGTCGAGCGTCAACGGCCTGCTCAACATGATTCCGTGGGCACTCGCGACACTTCTTCTGCTTTGGCTTCCCGGGAAGCTCAAACGTGAACAGGTGGTGTTAAAAGCAATGGTCGTGGTCGCAGGCATCGGCGTTGTATGTTTTGCCTCCAGCCTCGTATTGCCGACGGTCTCGTTGCGCTTCATCGCCCTGTGTGTGGGTGGCGCCTGTATTCCTCTGCTGTACCCTTGTTTCTGGTCGCTTCCCCCGCGCTTCTTTTCCGGCGCTCGAGCCGCGGCAAGTGTCGCCGCCATCAACTGCATCGGCAATCTCGGAGGGTTCTTCGCACAGAACCTGATGCCGTACGTCGGCAAAGTTAGTAATAGCCATGTCGCACCCATGCTTGTTCCGACTGCATGCCTGTTAGCTCTCGCAATCGGGACCGCGATTGCGTGGACAGTCGGTGGGCATCGCAAGGCGGCGCTTGCATCGTCAACGGTTCGGCTTTGATGAGAGCGCTGACACGCCTGGGCTCTTTGCACAGATGCAACGTGCACTTATTCGAGCCGCACTTTTCGACTGGTTGCAGGCTGAGTGCGGTTCAACATCGCGAACGGTTAAAGCCATCCGGGCTGGCTGGAGGCAGTTCCGTAGCAAGGCTCAAATCGAGCGCGCGTCGCCCTTAGTGCTTCTTCGGATATATGACGGGTTGTACGCCTGTAACCCCATCGTTTGTACGAGGTGAACGACCGCTTACGAGCTAGCTGAATGTCTCTTCGGGGTCGACTAGCGACGATGAGGCGCAGAACTTGACAAGGTTCGCAGTTCAAGGGTGCTAGAGCGGCGAACGATAGATCGAAAACCTTTTGATCGCGCCAACGCTTTCTTGCACTCGAGATGAGCGCAGTTACCCAACCACTGCTGCCGGCGTCGACGAACAATAAAGTCAAGAAATGTCCTTTCATGACGATTTCAACGCAGTCTAAACGCCCTAATAACGCGGGGGTCATATGCAACTGAGTATGAACGGAGCGATTCCGATACGAAATTTGGTATAGCAGTCCGACGATTTGCCGCCCGTCTGCGACAACATGATACTTTTGCTTTCCAAACTTTATTGCGGAACGTTCCAAACTTTATTGTCGCGGCACATGCCGGTTGCAGATCGCCGTCTGATGTCGTGATCCTGGCGGTCGCGATTGAAGATGGTAGCCAGAGACGAAAGCCCTCGATCGCGAGGGCTTTTTCTTTCTGGAGGCGATTGGAAGGGGAGGGATTGTATTGCTTACCACCGAGGGATGCCCTTCTTACGCGCTTCTGAAAGAAGTTTGTCACAGTTGGTAACTGCGGTTTGGCGGGGCGCGCGGCGCTAAGTGAAATTGCCCTGCGGCTAATCGTCGGGGCCAGAATTCCTGGATATCTGCCGATGCCGATCACCCCGATCCCCGCCCGTCGACTTCGCCGAACTGGCCGGGCACTGGCGGCGGATGGTTCATGTACTGGAAGTTCTGCGCGTTCGCGGCGCTCGGGAAGGTCGTCGGGCTCGGTTGCTGGAGTACGACGTTCGGCGCGGCCGGCGTCGTGTCAATTGATTGCCAGCTCATCTACAAGCATTACTTGATATAACGTACCAATCGCCACGGCGACTCGCAGCAAGGTCGAGGCCAGCCAGCCGGGCAAAAAACTTTCTGTAACTGAGCCGTAACCACGGAATTTCGCGATTAGCCTAACGTTTGAATTCCAATCCTCCGAAGTGCACCGCCATGATTTCCAGCAATAAAACGATCAGCCTGGCGATTCCCGCCGCCGTCATCGCGCTCGCGTTAGGCGGTTGCGCAGTGGCGCCACCGAGCGGCCCGAGCATAGCCGCGATGCCGCGCAGCGGCGAGCCGCTCAGCCAGTTCCAGCAGAACGACTACGCGTGCCGCGACTACGCAAATCAATCGACGAATCCGTCCGGCGCTGCGCAGGCGGCCACCACGAACAGCGTGAACAGCGCGGCGCTCGGCACGCTCGGCGGCGCGGCGATCGGCGCGCTGTTCGGCGCCGCGGCGGGCAACGCCGGCGCGGGCGCGGCGATCGGCGCCGGCAGCGGTCTGCTGATCGGGGGCGCGAACGGCGCGAATGGCGCCCAGTATTCGGCGACCGGCATGCAGGCGCGCTACGACACCGCCTACGCCCAGTGCATGACCTCGAAGGGCGAGACGATCGTTCAGCCGCAGCCTTACTATTCGACGCAACCGGTGTACATCGCGCCCCGTCCTTATTACGCGCCGCCTCCGCCCGTCATGTATGCGCCTTATCCGGCTTACTGAGCGGTGATAGCTGAGGCCGGCCGGCTTGCTTGTCTTACATTGTCGGCCGGTACTGCATTTCAAGTCCGAAGGACGATTGGGCGGTAGCTTTTAGTGACGATCGTCGAATCCGTGCCGCTCCTTATTCCGCGCTGTCGGTCGATGCCGCTTTGCGCGGGCGACGGCTCCGGGACGCCGTTTTACGGGCTGCCTTCCTGGCGGCCTCAGACCCTTCTTCCGAGTTGATTGCTGGAGCAGGGGGCGCGGCCGGGGCTGCGATCTCAGGTACTTCCTCGATCGTGCCTGGCGTGCTTTTCTTCACTTTCTTCGCGGCCGTTTTGCGCGATGCGCGCTTTTTGGCGCTTTGACGCAGCGCCGATTGGTCGCTGTCGGTGGAATGGTCGGTTCCTTGGCCGAAAACGACTTGTTCAGCGGCTGTATCCGCTTCCGCTGTTACAGCGCGAGCTTTGGACTCTTCAGCTATCGGTTCAGTGACGAACTCATGTGGGAGCGACGCGTGTTCACGCCGTTCCTGCCGCTCGACCTCTTCGGCGGGTTCCGCGTGTTCGGTGAGAGCCGGAGCGGTAGCCGCATGCTCTTCATCAGCCGTTTCGTGGTGACCGCGCTTGCCGTGCGCGGCCTCCTGCTGACCCCGCCCCAGCTTGCGGTTGTTGCGCTCCTTGCGCCGCGACTTGTGCTTGCCGCCCGACTCGGACGCGGCCGCTTGCGCAGCCTGCGCTTCATACGAATGTTCGGCCGCCTGTTCAGCCGATACCGCTTCAGCCGACCCCGTTTCGGCAGGCTCCGCCGCGGTTTCGCCGATGGTTTCACTTGCCGCTTCACTCGCGACGTTCACGGCTGAGCTTCGATAGACGTACGCGCCTGACTTTTCATCGCGGCCGAATTCGAGCAGCCCGCGCGCCTGCGCTTCTTCAAGCAGATTGCCGAAAGCACGAAACCCGTAATACGTCTCGTTGAAATCCGGCTTGCGCCGTTTGATCGCGTTCTTCAGCACGGACGCCCAGATCTTGCCGCTGTCGCCACGTTCGGAAGCGAGCGCGTCGAAGGTCTGCACCGCAATTTCAACGGCCTTGCTGCGGCGCTTCTCCAGATCCTCCTTGGGCGGGGCTTTCTCTTCGTCAGGCGCACGTTTGGCTGCCTGCTGCGCGCTTTGCTGCTGGCGCGACGATTCACGCCTCACGACTGTGCGCTGACTTTCGCGTACGAGATCGTCGTAAAAAAAGAACTCGTCGCAATTCGCAATCAGCAGATCCGAGGTGGACTGTTGCACACCGACGCCGATCACCTGTTTGGCGTTCTCGCGCAGCTTCGACACGAGCGGCGAGAAATCCGAATCACCACTGATGATGACGAACGTATTGACGTGCGATTTCGTATAACAGAGATCGAGCGCATCGACGACGAGCCGGATGTCGGCGGAATTCTTGCCCGATTGGCGCACGTGCGGAATTTCGATCAACTCGAAATTGGCCTCGTGCATCGCGGCTTTGAAGCTCTTGTAACGATCCCAGTCGCAATATGCTTTCTTGACGACGATGCTGCCCTTCAGCAGCAGGCGCTCGAGCACCAGCTTGATGTCGAACTTGTCGTACTTCGCGTCGCGCACGCCAAGCGCGACATTCTCGAAGTCGCAGAACAGCGCCATGCTGACGTTTTCGTTGGATGACGCCATGTGTATCTCCATTGAAGCGGTCGTCGAAGTCGACGAATCGCGACATGATAGCGATTCCAGCGAAGGTGAGCAGCTTTTGTGGTGCGCTCGCACCGATCGGTAGGTGGGAATTTGCAGCCAGCGGTCCAACCGGTGGTCCAGCGGGCGGCTCGATGTCAGTTCCGTTACAGGGTGTCGCGACGGCCTGCGTTGTTCCATGTCGCGCGAGCTTCCAGCACGTCATCGATCAATCCGTATTCCCTCGCTTCGAGCGCCGACATGAAGTTGTCGCGGTCGGTGTCGCGCGCGATTTCTTCGATGCTGCGTCCGGTGCGCTCGGCCATCATCGCATTGAGACGCGCTCGTACATACAGCACCTCCTTGGCCTGGATTTCGATGTCCGCCGCGGTGCCCTGACCGCCGCCCGACGGCTGGTGAATCATGATGCGCGCATTGGGTAGCGCATACCGTTTGCCGCGTTGACCCGCGGTGAGCAGAAAGGTGCCCATGCTCGCGGCAAAACCCGTGCACAAGGTCGAGACCTCCGGCTTGATGAACTGCATGGTGTCGTAAATCGCGAGGCCGTCATACACGGAGCCGCCGGGCGAGTTGATGTAAAAAGAAATATCCTTGTCGGGGTTCTCCGATTCGAGAAACAGCAATTGCGCGACGATCAGACTGGCTGACTGCTCGTTCACGGGCCCGACAAGAAAGACGATGCGCTCGCGCAGCAGGCGGGAGTAGATGTCATAGGCACGTTCGCCCCGGCCGGATTGTTCGATCACCGTGGGCACAAGGCCGAGGCCGGAGACAGACGGGTAACTGGAAGGCATGGATTCCTCGTTCAGGATGGATGGCGCGGGCATTCCGGGATGCGCAGGCCGCCGCGGATCAGAAGCCGCGTGACATGCGCCGGTTGTTGCTCATTTGACGAAGCAGCCGCTGGCGTTGTGACAGAGAATTTTTTTGCGCCGCGCTGTCACATCACCGGTTGCCCATGCGTCAAGCTCAGGAATACCGAGCATGACGCGCGCCTGAGCCATGCCACCGGTATGCAGCCGCTTTTTCACCACGCACCATCGGGAGGTCTACGCATGACGGAACAGGGAATCGACAAGGCATCCAGTTTCGAGGCCGCGCGCGCCCGTCTGCTGGCACTCGCATATCGGATGCTCGGCAGTCGCGCGGAGGCCGAAGACGTGGTGCAGGATGTCTGGCTCAAATGGCACCTGGCCGATACGCAGGCGGTGCAAACGCCGGTCGCGTGGCTCACCACGCTCACCACGCGCACGGCGATCGACCGTCTGCGGCATGCACGGCGCGAGCGTGCGTCACAGGCTAGCGGCTGGTTGCCGGAGCCGTGGCTCGACGAGGTCGCACCATCGGCGGAGGAGTTGGCGTTGCGAGCGGCAGATATGTCGTACGGCGTGATGCTGCTTCTCGAACATCTGAAGCCAGACGAACGCGCGGCGCTCGTCCTGCATGAAGCGTTCGAGTGTGGTTATGCGGAAATCGCCTCGATTCTCGAGCGCACACCGGCCGCTTGCCGGCAAATGGTTCATCGCGCCAAGGAGCGTCTGAGACGTGCGGGGGCGCCGTTGGAGCGACCCGATCCGGCGGTGCATGGGCGAATCGTCGAGCGTTTGCGCGCGGCGCTCGAAGCGCAAGACCGGGCGGGCTTGCTACAGCTTTTCAGCGATGCGCCGCAACTGATCAGCGACGTACCTTTGTACGCTCCGCCCCCTCCGTTCCCCACAGCCAACCCGGCCCTTCGAGCACAAGGGCCAACGCCTGAAACCGAAGCGCAATGCGACCGCGAACCGGGTTCAGGTCCGAAGTGGATGGCTGTAGTCACATCGCTCGCGCAACAGGCGAGCCATGCCGAGGTGGTGTCGATGGCGGGTGCGGTGTGCATCGCACTGTTCTGCGACGGCGACATCGTCGGGTTAATTGACGTGGTGACGGATGGCAAAACGGACCTTTCGGCGAAAATCGTCTCGCTGCGCATCCTGACCAGCGCCGCGCATCTGCAGGCGGCCAACCGGATGCTGGGCCGTGATGCGGTCACGGAACTGCTTGCCCGCATCAAGGACCATACGGGGGCGTCAGTTACGGTGAGCCGCGACTTCCCAGTTGATGTCGACGCATAGCACCTGCGTACCATGCGACGTGTGCGCGGCAATCGAGGCGGTCACGCACAGATGCGCTTCGTTGATCGACAGATACGGCGGCGTCAGATGAACCCGCCCCGGTTGACGCATCGCCTGAATGAAGTACGGGCGGCGCTCCCAACTCGCGCCTTCGGAATGCAGCAGCGGGCTGAAGCGCTTTGCGCGTTGCGACGTGCGGCCCGGCGGCAGCACGTTGTCGCCGATCTGCCGCCCCGAACCGTCCAAAACAAAGCAGCGCGCCGTTTCTCCGAGCGCGAGCAGAGGTGCGGTCGCCTGCGTGATCGATTCCCCGGCAACCAACTGCGCGGCGGCTGCCTCGAGCGCCGTGACATACGGCGCGAGCCGCGCGGATTGCGCTTTCTCTCGAGCGGCAACGCGTTCGCGCAGCGAAGCGGAGAGCGAATCCATCAGGCCAGCGGCAACTTGCGGCTTGACGGGTTCGACGCTCGGACCCGCGAAAAATGCGCCCTGGACGAAGTCGACATTGCATTCGAGCGCGATCAGCGCATCACGTTCGGTGCTCAGACCGCCCATCAGCACCAGTTGCCCAGACTCGTGCAACAGAGAGACGAGGCCCGGCAACACGCGCTCGATATGCGAGTGTTCGCTCGCTTGCGCGAGGATGCAGCGGTCGAGCGTGACGATGTCCGGCCGCAGATTCCACACCCGGTCGATGTTCGAATGCTTGGCGCCAAAGCCGTCGAGCGCGATCAGGAAACCGGACTTGCGCAGCGAATCGACGATTTCGGCGAAGCGCGTGGTTTCGCCGCCAGCCTGTTCGGATACTTCGAGCACCACGCGCTGCGGCGGCAGGCCGAGCGCCTTCAGGCTGGCAAGCAGCGCGTCGCCGTAACTGGTGTCCATCAGTGCGGCCGGATGCAGGCTGAGGAAGAGCCATTCGTCGTGGCTGTCGAATGCGTTGAAGTTGCCGAGGTGCAGCGATTCGGCCAGCCGTCCGAGTTCCAGCAGATCGCCGCGTCGCGCGGCCTGCGTAAAGACTTCGTGCGAGGGCACTTGCCGCTCATGCTCGTCGTGCACGCGCAGCGACGCGTGATACCCGATCGCGCGCCGGTGCGATACCGAAAAGACCGGCTGAAACACGCTGAAAACGGTGTAGCCGCCATAGAGAACGGTACGCCGGGAGCCTTCGTCGCCGGCCATCGGGCGTGGTGGCTGGAAGCCGGGAGGATCGAGTTCGATCATGCTCATCGTGTCAGTCGTGTGGAAATGGCGGCGCTAGCTGGGCCAGGCAGGAGTTCGCGCGCGCAGACCAAGAGTTTACAGGATAGACGAGCAAGAACTATGCGCGTGTTCGAACACAGCTCGAGCGTCCACCAGCAATGCTCCGAGGAAATCGTCGTGCGCCCACCGCGGTACGAAGGCGATAACGCGCACTTCGCTGGTGCGGGACGCGCCCTGTTGCGGGTCGGCGACGCTGTGCAAGCGTGCTGCGTGCGGCGCGCGCGGAGCGATGCCCGGAAATCCGTTCGCGACTGCACAAGGATGCGTCGTCCTGGCTCCTGCGGCTTTCAAGTACGCTCCGAAGGATCGGTCTTTTTCGCGGGCGTGCGAATCTCCGGCGACAACTGCGCAAAGATCCATGACGAGCATGCGGTGATGATGCCGACACAGAGGAACGTCGCATGAAACGCGGGCAGCGAATTGGCGCCGGTCACGCGTTGCATGATGCCGGTAAAGGTTGTCAGCAACGCACCGGCCACCGTCACGCCGAGACTCATCGAAAGCATCTGCACGAGCGAAAACAGGCTATTGCCGCTGCTGGCGCCGCCGGTGCCGAGGTCCTTCAACGTCAACGTGTTCATCGCGGTGAACTGCATCGAGTTCACGCCGCCGAAGATCGCCAGTTGCACGAGCCGCAGCCACAGCGGCTGATGCGTGCTCGTGAGCGCGAAACTCGCCATCATCAGGCCGACCAGAATCGTGTTCGCCATCAGCACGCGCCGGTAGCTGTACTTCAGAATCAGCTTCGTCACGAGGCGCTTCGTCGCCATGCCCGTGGCCGCCACGGGCAGCATCATCAGCCCGGCTTCGAATGCGCTATAGCCGAGGCTCACCTGCAACAGCAGTGGAATCAGGTAGGGCATCGAGCCGCTGCCGATCCGCGCGAACAGATTACCGAGCAGCCCAACGCTAAACGTGTGGATCTTGAACAGATCGAGCGGGAAGATCGGCGCGGGCTCGCGCACCGCGTGCAGCCCATATGCAACGAAGCACGCCATGCTCAGAATCAGCAGCACCAGCACCGTCGCATGTTGAATGCCGAACTCGGTGCGGCCATCGAGCGCGAACGAAATCGCCACCATGCCCACCACCAGCAACAGGTAGCCGCCAAGGTCGAATTTGCCCGTGTGTTCGTTGCGGCTATCCGGCATGAAGATAAACGTCGCGATGCAGCCCACGATGCCCACCGGCACGTTGATCAGAAAGATCCAGTGCCACGACGCGATCTTGACGAGCCAGCCACCGAGCGTCGGTCCGATCAACGGTCCGATCAGCCCCGGAATCGCCACGAACGACAACGCCGGCAGATAGCGCTCAGCCGGAAAGGTTCGCAGCACCGCGAGCCGCCCAACCGGCAGAAGCATCGCGCCGCCCACGCCTTGCAGAACGCGAAAGAGCACCAGTTGGTTCAGCGTATGCGCGTTCGCGCACAGCAACGAGCCCACCGCGAACACGAGGATCGCACTGAAGAACACGCGCCGCGTGCCGAGTCTGTCGGCGAGCCAGCCGGACACGGGGATCATCACCGCCATCGTCAGCGAGTAGGCGATCACCACCGATTGCATGCGCAGCGGCAGTTCGCCGAGGCTTGTCGCCATCGCGGGCAGCGCGGTGTTGACGATCGTCGAATCGAGCGTCTGCATGAAGAAGCCGGTGGCGACCAGCCACAGCATCACGGTCAGCGAGCGGGGCGAAGGACCCGAGGGGATATCGGGAGCGAGGGCGGGCGGAGGCGGCGTCGTGGACATATGAGGTGGCTGGGCGCGCTCGGTCGGGCTGGGACTCGCTATTCTAGGGAAAAGCGGGTCCCGGCGCAGCGGGCGGCGCAGCGTTGCGCGGGTGTCGGCGCTGCGTCACGGCCGCGCTCCGCGCCGTGTTCACGCATCAGGCGGCAACTGCGCCGCCGCATGAAAAAACGCCCGCGCCCGTGGCTCGTTGCCAAACGCCACATGAATCCTGATCCACGGGCTCACCTCCCGGTTCGGCCTGAAGTACTGTCCAGGCAGCACCGTCACTCCGAGGGGCACGCCGCATTCAACGAGCCGCTCGGCGTCCGCGACATGCGGCACGCGTGCCCACACGAACTTGCCGCCCGCTGGTTCTTCGAAGATCTCCCAGCCGGCATCTTCGAGTGTCTGGACGGTCGAGCCGAGCGCGCCGCGCATCTGGCGGCGCAGTCGCTCGAGATATTTGCGATATGCGCCGCGCTCCAGCATCGACACCGCCACCGCTTCGGCAAAGCGCGAACAGCCGATGCTCGTCAGCATCTTGATGTCGACCAGGTCCTTGATGATCGCGTGACTCGCCACCACGCAGCCGACCCGTAGCGAAGACGACAGCGTTTTCGACAATCCGCCGATGTAGATCACCTGTTCGAGTTGGTCGAGGGTGGCCAGGCGGTCGGTGAGCTCGGTCTGAAAATCCGCGTAGATATCGTCCTCGATGATCTGGAAGCCATGCTCTCGCGCCATTTGCAGCAAACGGAATGCGACCTGCGGTGCGACCGTGGTGCCGGTCGGATTGTGGAACACGGTGTTGATGAGCAGCAATCTGGGCCGGTGCAGCTTCAGTTGCGCCTGCATCGCGTCGAGGTCGGGACCATTGCCGGTGCGTGGAATGCCGATCAGCTTCATGCCGTGCAGGCGCAACAGGCCGTACAGGTTGTAGTAACCGGGGTCCTCGACAAAGATCGTGTCGCCTGGCTTGAGCATATAGCGCACCAGCAGATCGAACGCCTGGCTCGCGCCATTGGTGATCAGAATCTGCGATGCGTCTGCCTGGATGCCCAACTGGCCAATGCGGCCGCGCAACTGTTCGCGCAAGACCGGGTTGCCGAGCGGCGTCGCGTACTCGACCATGCTAGCCGGATCGGTTCGCGACACGTGGCGGATCGCCTGCGCAATGCCATCGATGTCGCGCCAGCTTTCGGGGATGAAACCGGTGCTGAGCTTCAGCGTCTCGCCCGGAAAGTTGAATTGCTCGAGCAGATGGTCCGACTCGACATCGGCGCGGCGCGGGTCCGAAGTGCCCTGGCAGCACATGTCTGTCGGTTGGCGATCGGCGACGTAAAAGCCGGAGCCGTGGCGCGAGTCGACATAGCCGAGCGACACCAGCCGGTCGTATGCCTCGATCACCGGAAAGCGGCTTACGCCGAAGTCGGCGGCGAACTGGCGGATCGACGGCAGCTTTGAGCCAGGATGCGCATTGCGCGAGCGGATCCACGCCGAGACGCCCGCGACGATCTGTTCGGTCAGCGGCACGCCGTTGTCCCGATCGAGCTGGATTTCGAGTTTCATGCGCTTGCCTCTGTCGCCGGCCTGCGAACGCGAAAGTTTTAAACCTGCGCCGCGCGAGCCATGCCAACTGTTCGGTTTTTTGACTGAACAGTTCCGATGAAAGTGTTCGGAACTGTGCATGGGTCTCCGATCATCGCACGTCAATAATCGGGACAACAGAAAGTTCATCGAGGAGAACGGCGATGCGAGAAGTGCGAGTTTTCGAGCTGGAACATGGCGAGCCCGTCACGGCCTGGCGGGTTGCGCGTCCGACGATTTTCAAGGTGATCAGCGGCAACGTCTGGCTGACCGTCGAGGGCGAGCATGAGGATCACTGGCTGGCGGCGGGGCAGTCGATCGAGTTGGCACGTGGATCGGTGGCATGGATCAGCGCCGGGCGGGCCGGGGCGCGTTTTGCGCTGGCGAGCGGCTCGGAACGCAGGTTGCCGACGCTGCTATTCGGCTGGCCGATGCCGGCTTGGCTGGCGCGTCGGCCGGGCGTGGTCTGATGCAGGGCGAACGGCGAGCCGCCTCTTCCTGGTCCCTAAGCAGCACCTCCCGCCTCATACTCCCCGATATACCGCGCCCGCGGCCGGATCAACCGGCCATCGCGCGCCTGCTCCATCGCGTGCGCGATCCAGCCGACCACCCGCCCGAGCGCGAACAGCGTGAACGCGGCCCCGCTCGGCAAGCCGAGCACGCGCTCGATCGCGGCAAGCGCGAAATCCACCGTCGGCTCCGCGCCGGTCGTGTCGCGCACCGCTCGCGCGACCTGCAGCACCTCGTCGAGCGGCGAGCGGGCTGGCGCGCAGTCGGCGAGCATCGTCAGCAATAGCCGCGCGCGCGGATCACCGTCCGGATAGAGCGGATGACCGAAGCCCGACAGCACCGGCCCTTGCGCGCCGTGCTCGTAGCGCGCGAGACGGTTCGCCAGATAGCGGTCCAGCTCGGGCGAGCGCGACGCCTCATCGAGCAGCGCGGCGATGCGCACGGTTTCGCCGCCGTGACGCGGCCCGGAAAGCGCCGCGAGCCCGCCCGCGACCGCACCGAACAGGTGCGTGCCCGTCGACGTGATACAACGGACCGTGAACGTCGAAGCGTTCAGCTCGTGATCCGCGCAGGCGACCAGGGCCGCGCGCAGCAGTCCGCTTTGCTGACGGCTGCGCACCCGCCAGGCCGTCGCGATCTGCCGATGCAGCGGTTCGTTCGACGGCGCCGCCGGCAGCATCGCGGCGGCCAGCAACCGCATCACGGCGCACGCGGTGTCGAGCTGCGCATCGCGGCCGAGCGCCCACACGCGCGGCATCTGCGCGGCGGCGGCCGGCAGCAGCACCAGCGCGCGATCGAGCGGCGTGCTGTCACTCCACAGCTTGAGCCACGCGGCCCATTGCGCGGGGGCGAGCGGCACGACGGGCGCATCGGCGATGCGCCGCGCGCTGCATTCCCACAACAGCGCCGCGACGTCTTCGAGTGACGCACTGCGCGCGAGCTCGATCGCATCGTGCCCGCGATACAGCAGCCGACCGTCCGCGACCAGCGTGATCGACGATTCGAGCACCGGTACGCCCCAGTCGAGCACCTTCTGCGCGACCTTGCCGGCGCGTTTGCCGTCCGCCTTGCGACGCGCGAGGCGGCGCACCTCAGCGGCATCGTAGAGCCGATGCCTGCCTTGCGCATCCGGCGACGAGCCGAGCATGCCTCGGCTCACATACGCGTACAGCGTCGGCACGCTGACGCCGAGCGTTGCGGCCGCTTCGGCGGCGCTCAGGTAAATCGGGGCTGGCATAAAAGTGCGTATAAACCGAAGAAATCAATATATGTTGATTATCATAATCAAGATTGATTGCGGCAAGGCGCAAATTTAGACTCGGTGTACCTGCTTCCTGTCCGCGCGGCCAGCGCGCCCGATCCAATGACGCCCGAACTCGCCCTCAAGCACATCTGGACCCTCGCCGGCGGCGATCCGGTCGCGCTGCACGCCGTGTCGCTCGCCGGCGCGGATCCCGGCTTGCCGTCGGTCTACCGTGTCGGCAGCCTCGCGGCGTCGACCATCGCCGCGACGGGCCTCGCCGCCGCCGAATACTGGCGCTTGCGCAGCGCTCGCCTGCAACAGGTGTCGGTGCAGATGCGTCGCGCGCTGGCGGCGTTTCGCAGCGAACGCTATTTGCGGATCGACGATGGGCCGCCGCCCGCGCTGCGCGATCCGGTCACCGGCTTCTATGAAACGGGCGACGGCCGCTGGATTCAGCTGCATACGAATTTCGCGCATCACCTGAAGGGCGTGCTCGAGGTGCTCGGTTGTGACAATGGGCGGCCCTCGGTGGCGGCCGCGATTCGTGGCTGGGAGGGCGCGACGCTCGATCAAACGCTCGCCGACGCGGGCCTGTGCGCCGCCTTGATTCGCACGCCCGACGAATGGGCCGCGCTCGAGCAGGCCAAAGCGATCGCGCGCTTGCCGCTGTTCGAGATCGAGCGCATCGGCGACGCCCCGGCCGAGCCGCCGCGCCACGCCGCCGCTGACGTTGACTCCGGTATCGACCGCCCGCTCGCGGGTGTGCGGGTGCTGGATCTGTCGAGGATCATCGCGGGACCGGTGGCCGGCCGCGCGCTCGCGCATCATGGCGCGGACGTGTTGACGATCAACGGGCCGCATCTGCCGAACATCGCGCCGCTCGTGATCGACAACGGCCGCGGCAAGCGTTCGGCAATCGTCGATCTGCGCGAGGCGGCAGGCTGCGACACGTTGCGCGGACTCGCGCGCGATGCCGACGTGTTCCTGCAGGCCTATCGTCCGGGCGCGCTCAAGGCGCGCGGCTTCGGGCCGGACGAGCTGGCGCGGCTGCGGCCCGGCATCGTCTATGTCTCGGTGTGCGCGTACGGGCACACAGGGCCGTGGGCGCAGCGACGCGGCTTCGATAGTCTGGTGCAGTCGGCGAGCGGCATCGCGTGGACCGAGCGCGCGGCGGCGGGTTCAGCCGAGCCGCGGCATCTGCCGTGTCAGGCGCTCGATCACGCGACCGGCTATCTGGCGGCGTTCGGCGCGATGGTCGCGCTCGCGCGGCGCGCTCGCGAGGGCGGCAGCTGGCATGTGAAGGTGTCTCTTGCGCAGACGGGGCGTTGGCTGCAGTCGTTCGGGCTGCTGGCCGATGGGCAGCAGGCGCCCGAGGTGTCGCTCGACGATGTGCGCGATTGCGTCGCGAGCGTGCAATCGGAGTTCGGGCGTGTGCTTGGCGTGCTGCCGGCGGAGGAACTGGAGCAGACGCCTGCGTTTTATGCGCTGCCGCCGGCGCGCATCGGCGCGCACGAAGCCCGGTGGACGTGACGGTTGGAGCGGGCGGCGCGTTCAGGTTGGGAACGCGGCGTACCTAACCGCCCACCGTGTCGCAGCTTACTTTCGCAACTCCGCCACGAAGTCGTAGTAATCGTTGCGGCAGTACGTGTCCGTCAGTTCGATCGCGCGTTGATCCGCCGTATAACCCACGCGCGTGATCAACAGCAACGCCTCGTTCGGCGCGATGCTCATCTGCTGCGCGATCTCGTCGCTCGCGTTCACCGCGCGGAAGTGCTGCAACGCGCGCACGATCGTCAGTCCGCGATTCTCCAGATACGTGTACAGCGAGTCGCCGATTGCCTGTGGATCGGGAATCACCGCGGCCGGGAACGTCGAATTCTCGACCGCCATCACGATGCCGTCGGCGAGCCGCAGCCGCCGCAGCCGCGTGACCGCTGCGGCCGGCGACAGCCCCAGCTGGATCACCTCGTCGCGATTGGCCGGCGAGATTTCGCGCGACAGCCACTTCGAACTCGGCGTGAAGCCGCGCCGCCGCAGCATTTCGCTGAAGCTCGACAGACGCGACAACGGATCTTCGTAGCGCGGCGTGATGAAGCTGCCCGCGCCTTGGGTGCGGCGGATCAAACCCTGCTCCACGAGCAGCGCGATCGCCTTGCGCGACGTGATGCGCGACACGCCGAGCGCCTCCGACAGCACGCGCTCCGAAGGCAGCGCCTCGCCGGCGTTCCAGCGGTTTTCGTGGATCGCGCTGCCGAGCTTGCGGGCAAGTTGCAGATAGAGCGGCGTGTCGTTTTCCGGGTCCGGGCGCAGGTCGCGCCAGCGGTCTTCCGAGGCAGAGGTCATGGGGCTCACGCAAGATGGGCAAGCGGCAATTTTAAAACATCGGCGCGTCCCGTTATAGCGGGCTTTTGCCAGGCGCGCCGTTGCGAGGCCGCGGAACCGCTAAACTCATCGCCAGGTTTTTCGTAGCATGCGTTGCGTGATGAGGCGGCGGGCCAGCGCATCGCATCTGGATCGAGCCACTTTCGAGGAGTCAGCATGACGAGCGAGATCGCAAGCGTGAGCCTGCCGGGCGGCGAGCGCATGCCGGCACTGGGGCAGGGCACGTGGGAAATGGGCGAGCAGCGGGCACGACGCGCGGCGGAAATCGATGCGCTGCGCTGCGGCATCGAACTCGGCATGACGCTGATCGATACGGCCGAAATGTACGGCGACGGCGCGACCGAGTCGCTGCTCGGCGAAGCGCTCGCGGGTTTGCGCGACAAGGTGTTTCTGGTCAGCAAGGTGTATCCGCACAACGCCAGCCGGCGCGGCGTGATCGCCGCGTGCGAGCAGAGCCTGAAGCGTCTGAAAACGGACCGGCTCGATCTGTATCTGCTGCACTGGCGTGGCTCGGTGCCGCTCGCGGACACCGTCGACGGCTTCGAGGCGCTGCGGCGCGCGGGCAAGATCCGTCACTGGGGCGTCAGCAACTGCGATACCGACGACATGGACGAACTCGTCGCGACGCCAGGCGGCGACGCGTGCGCGACCAACCAGATTCTGTACAACGTGGCGCGGCGCGGGCCGGAGTTCGATCTGTTGCCGTGGCTCGCCGCGCGCGGCATGCCGGCGATGGCGTACAGCCCGGTCGATCATGCGCGGCTGCCGAAACGCTCGCCGCTCGACGATATCGCCGACGCGCGCGGCGTCTCGGTGTTTCAGGTGGCGCTCGCGTGGGTGCTGGGCAAGCCAAATGTGTGCGCGATTCCGAAGGCGGCGCGCGTGGAGCATGTGCGGGACAACCATCGCGCGTCGCAACTGGTGCTGGAAGCCGGCGAACTCGCCGCGCTCGACGCGCACTTCAAGCCGCCGCGCGGCAAGCGTGCGCTGGAGATGTTGTAAGCGCCGGCGCGGCCGCCGTCCGTTGCGCAACGGCGGCGCGCGAGGCTCGAAGCGCTGTGGGCGTCGATGACGCCGCTCGCGCTGACGCGGCGCTCAGGTGCAGGGATGGTGCTGATGCACGGAGCCGAGCACGGCGACTTCGGCGGGGGTGTGCTGCAGCGCGTCGTCCGGCACCTGGGCGGCATCGGCGAGGAAGTCGTCGACGATCGACGACACCGCCACGTCGCGCAGGCATAGCGACACGCGCTGCGTTTCGTTGGCGGGGAGGGTTGCTCGTTGCGAGAGGAACAGCACGCCGTATTGATAACCGTGGATGATGCCGCGGATCGCGCCGACGCATTGCCCTTGCGCGACGTTGTCGTGGCGCTGTTTGCAGCTCTGGACGAGCGAGTAGGCGGAGAAGCTCGGGTCGACCGGTGGTGCCGCTTGCGACAAGGTTTGCGCCATTGGCTGCGCGGGTGTTTGCGCATTGGCGAGCGATGCGAGGCCCAAGGCGGCAGCGGTCAGCACGGCGGCTGCCGTGCGGGTCGCGGAGGGGGGGACGCTTCTATGCATGTTGTGGGCCCTCATATCGAACGATGAATTTGATATGAGGCGGTCGTCTCGGATTGGTTCCATAACACTCGCACGCAATGGAGGTTGTGTTCCCGCCGCTCGCGGTGCGGTTCGCGCGATGGCGCGAGGCGCGGCGCGCGCGCGCTCCGAGCCATTCCGTCAGCGCGCGCCGAAGGCGGGCGGGCCGCTCCGACCGGCCTGCGGCGGTGACGCCCGACCGGGGGATCGGGACATCACCGCCGTTGCCAGCGGATAGCGGACAGTATGCCGCGACATGTCGCCGGCGGGTAGGGCGCGGGGGCTCCCTACCCGGGGCAACGGGCGACGCCTAGTGCCCGTTCCCGCCACCGTTGCCACTGCCGCCGCTGCCGCCACCCTTGCCTCCGTGACCGCCGCCGAAGCCTCCGCCAAAGCCTCCGCCGAACCCGCCACCGAAGCCACCACCGAAGCCACCACCGAAGCCACCACCGAAGCCACCACCGAAGCCACCACCATTCGCACCGCCGAAACCACCGCTAGGG
>NZ_VZQP01000079.1:0-25938 GCF_014397655.1 Paraburkholderia sp. UCT31 | reverse complement strand
GCCCCGTCCCTGCCCGCCACAGCGGCCGCGCCCGTGCCGAGCGTCACGCCCCAGTCGAGCCAGACCGCGAGCGGCCGCATCGATAACGCAGAGCCGCCCGCGGCCAATCCGGCCGCAGGCACGCACGCCCCCTCGAAGTCGCAGTCGTACGCACAGGAAAAAGCTCAACCGAGGCCGCAGTACGGGCCGCGCATCGACCAGACCCATGCCCGCCGGCGCGACGACACGCACCCGAATGGCGCCAACCCGGTCGCCGCGATGCTGACGGACCAACTGGTCAAGGAATCGGCGAAACCCGACCCGTCGCTGCCGATGCCGTCCGGCCTCACCGTGCCGTTGCAGTCTGCCAATCCCCCGGGGGCTGGCGCGGGTAGCGGCCGCGGCACGAATCCGGTCGCGTCGGCGATGACCGATCGGCTCGTCCGCGAATCGTCGAAGGTGGGACCGACGCAGCCCGCCGCGGAGCCGCCCATCATCAAACCCTGAGCGACGCGGGGCTCACGGCCGCGACGCCACCTCGTCGAGGTGCGCGAGCAGATCGGCCGGATCGTCGTAGACGCGCAACGCCCCCGCGCGCTCCAGTTCCTCGGTGCCATAGCCACCCGACAGCAGGCCGACACCGAGCGAGCGGCAGCGGCGGGCCGCAAGCATGTCCCAGATGCTGTCGCCGACCACGACCGTGTGCTCGATCGACACGCCGAGCCGCTCGGCCGCGGCGAGGAACAGGTCAGGATCGGGCTTCGCGTATTTGACGTCGTCGCGCGTGACGACGACCGCCTTTGCCGGATCGACGCCGAGCGCCGCCAGATTCAGCGCGGCGGTTTCCATCCGCCCGCTCGTCGCGACGGCCCACGGCGTGCCGGCCTGGGTCAGCGCGTCGAGCAGTTCGCGCGCGCCCGGCAGCGGACAGACCTGGGCGCGCATCCGCTGATAGGCGGCCGCATGCGCGTGCCGCAGCCGTTCGGCGCGTTCGACGCTGATCTCGCCGTGTGTCTCACGCAGCAACTGGTCCGTGAACAGTCCACCGCTCATGCCGATCTTGCGATGGATACGCCAGACGGACAGCGGGATACCTTCACTGTCGAGCGCCTCTTTCCACGCCAGCACGTGCTGATAGACGCTGTCGACGAGCGTGCCGTCGAGGTCGAAAAGAAAGGATGTCTGGATGCGCATGCCGGCCTCCGGTGATGATGGGTTCAATCACTATGCCATGTGTCGATGAAACGGCCAGGGCGGCTCGTCGCCCTTCACGACGCTCACGGTCTCTACACGATGTGCGCAAATTCCCACAGATGGGCGCGTATTTGCCCCGATTTCGCTTTACCACGGTCTCACGTTCGAGACGATGAACTCGTTCAGCAAAGGCCGGCAACTTCGCGAACAACCGCCCGTACGGCTTCGGCCTTTCGTACGCGCAGGGCCCGCCGGGCGATTCGGTGTTGTCGCACGCGACTCTCAACACGCTGCCGCCGTCGTCGACGAATACGCGGGTGGCGGTCACGGTGGGCATGCGTCACGCGTTCCGATCTCGCGCGGCGCAGGCGTGGCGCGCCGCGACAGTGCGATGCCCTCACGACTGCGCCGCCGCGATCACCTGCGACGCGAGCGCAAGATGCTGGCCGCGTCGCGAGCGGATTGCGTGAATCTCCTCGATCACGCCGTCCGCGCGGCCGAGCCAGCGCAAGCTCCGACAACAGCTGCGCGGGCTCCCCCTCGTGACACAGCAGCCTGAGCGACGGCGTGGCCAGCACCGGCGCGAGCAACGCGTGCGCGGCGAGCTTCGAAATCCCATCCGACAGCCCAACCGCGAGCCGCACCGAGTCCGCGCCGCTCGCTTCGCGCATCTCGTCGAGCAACGCCTCGCCCAGCTGGAAGATTTGCTCCGCGCGATCGAACGCCTGCTCGCCGGCCTCGGTCATCGCGACGCCGCGCCCGGCCGCGCGCGCAAAGCCGCCCTCCTTCACGACGATCCAGAAGTAGTACAGGTGACGATAGTTGAGCATGCTGATCCGATACTTCGAAAAATCCGAAACGACTGGTTCATTCGAACCGCGAATAGGCCCATGATGGCTGTTCCGCCGCTCGCGGCGCACTCGATTACGCCACCTCATGGACTCCCTGTTCGCACTCGTTGCCGATCCCGCCGCGTGGGCCGCGCTCGTCACGCTGATCGTGATGGAGATCGTGCTCGGCATCGATAACCTGATCTTCATTTCGATCCTCAGCAACCGCTTGCCGGAAGCGCAACGCGCGCGCGCGCAGCGCATCGGGCTGCTGCTCGCGCTGGTGATGCGGCTGCTTCTGCTCAGCACCATCGCGTGGATCACGAAGCTGACCGCGGTCGCGTTCACGCTGTTCGATCATGGCTTTTCGTGGCGCGATCTGATCCTCGTCGGCGGCGGCCTGTTCCTCGTGTGGAAGGCGACCACCGAAATCCGTCAGCACATGATCCCCGATGACGAACTCGCCGCGAAAACCAGCTCGACCGTGCAGTTGACCGTGGCGGCCGCGATCGGCCAGATCATCGTGCTCGACCTCGTGTTTTCCGTCGACAGCATCATCACCGCGGTCGGCATGACCGAGCACCTGCCGATCATGTTCATCGCGGTGATCGTGTCGATCATGGTGATGCTGTTCGCGGCGCAGCCGCTCGCGCGCTTCATCGATCGCAATCCGACCATCGTGATGCTGGCGCTGAGCTTCCTGCTCGTGATCGGCATGACACTGATCGCCGATGGTTTCGGCTCGCACGTTCCGAAGGCGTATATCTATGCGGCGATGGCGTTTTCCGCGTTCGTCGAGGCGATGAACATGCTCGCGCGGCGCGCGAAAACGAAACGTCTGGCAAGCAGCGAGGAGTGATGCCGTGATGAAATGCCCAGTCTGCAAAACGACCGGTTTGCTGATGACCGAGCGCCGCTCGATCGAAATCGATTACTGTCCGGACTTGCCGAGGCGTATGGCTCGATCGCGGCGAACTGGACAAGTTGATTGCGCAGGATGACGGCGACGGCTCGCGGCGCGGCGAGCGTGCCCTGGAAAGCGAGCGGCAGCGTTACGAGGAGCGTCGCGACGAACATCGCGGGTATCAAAAGAAGCGCTCGATTTTCGATGTGTTCGACTTCGGCTGAACGCTTCGGCGGCTTGGCGCACGCAAATTCCAGCCGCCGTTAGCGCATCAGCGCGCCTTCTTGCGAACGCCCTTGCCGGTCGTCGCGGCGCGCGGCGCTTCCTTCTCGAGCGGTGCGCCGCCGTTCATCTGCTCGAACCACGACAGCGTATCGACATACGACAGAAATTGCTTCAGATATTCCGGCGACAGCTCGCGCATCAACGACAGCGCGCGATGTACGAGGCTGCTCGAATTGAGCGGCCCCGCGTTGCCTGGCACCTGCGCGAGCGACTGGCGCAACTGCTTTTCGGTGCGCAGTTTGGACCAAACTTCGCGGAAGTAGTCGACTGCGGGCAGATCGGGATAGGCGGCAGCGTGCGGAGCATCGGCGCGCGCGTGGTGGCGGGCGAGGCGTTCGATCAGCGCCGCGAGCGTGGCGTCGTCGGCCGCGTTGGCTTCACCGGACGTGGCTTGCGACGCGCTCTCGTGCGCAGCGGCACGCTCGACCTCGGCCGTATAGTCGGCCAGCAGTCCTGCCAGTCGTTGCTCGAGCACTCGTCGCGGCTCGCCGCTGTGCTGTGCGGCGCGCCGCGTAAGCGCGTCGAGCAGATGAAAGCGCACCGGATCGAGCCGAGCCGCGCCGCTCGCGCGCCATGCATCGAGCCTCGCGCGAGCCGCGTGGATCGCGTCGTCAAGCACCGGACTTCTCCGCCGCCGCACTCGACGGCCGCGGCACCGGCGCGATTTCGACGCGGCGGTTTTTCGCGCGGCCGGGTTCGTCGGCATTCGAACTGACCGGCTGCTCCGAGCCGAACGCCGCCGCAAACACCGACGACGCCGACACGCCCTCGTCGATCAGCGTGCGCGTGACCGTCAACGCGCGCTGCGCCGACAGCTCCCAGTTATCGGCGAAGCGTCGATTGCCTTCGCGCAGGCGTTGATCGTCGGTGAAGCCGCTGACCATCAGAATCTGATCGCTCGCGCGCAGATACGCGGACAGCGGCCCGGCGAGACTCTTCAGCAGCGCGCGACCCTCAGGCTGCAGCTGGGCGGAGTTCAGCGCGAACAGCACGTTGCCGCTAATGCCGATGCGCCCATTGACGAGCGTCACGCGCCCCGCCGCGAGCGGTCCCGCGAGCGCCTGTTCGAGCGTCTTGCGGCGCTGCGTTTCGGCCTGGCGCTGCTTGACCTCCTGCTCGAGCTTGCTCGACAGTTCGAGCTGCACGCCGATCACGCTGACCAGAATCAGCACGAACGCGCCGACCAGCACCGACATCAGATCGCCGAACGAGGCCCAGATCGGCGCTGAGGTTTCCACGCCGCCGTCGATGTCCTCGCTCATACCGCGTCGGCTCCGGCGGTCGCGCGCTGCGCGGCCAGCAACTGCAGGTCTTCGACGATCTGCTTCTGCGACATCACGCTGAGGTCGACCACGTCACGCGCCTGCGCGACGTAGTAGGCGAGCTGTTCGTCGCTGCGCGCGAGCGATTTGTCGAGCGCTGCTTCGATGCGTTCGAGATGTGCGACGAGCTTGTCGTTCGCTTCGCCGAAGGTGTGCACGGCCGCGCCGAATGCTTCGCCGAGGCTCGCGACTTCGACCGCGCTGCCGGTGACCTGCGCGGCGACCGTGCCGAGCTTGCCGGTCTCGTGCTCGAGGTGTTCGGTGAAGCGATTGCCGACGCGTTCGAGCAGACCCGCCGACGTCGAGACCAAGGCATCGACGGCCGTGCGTTGCTCGGTCGACGCGTGGGTGACTGCGTCGAGCAGGGTCTCCAGCGTGGCGAGCAGACGACTGCGCTCTTCGAGCATCGCGGTGTCGCGGACCATGCTGTCGGAGAGCTTCTGGCGCAGCTCCGCGACGACTTCGGCAGCGGCCTTCGGCGCTTCGGACGCCGCTTGCACGAGGCGCCCGATTTCGGCGATCGTCGCGCTGGCATGCGTTTGCGTCTGCGTGGAGATATCGCGTGCGGTTTGCTCGAGTGCGTCGCAGATTTGCTGCTGACGGGTCGCAGTTTGCAAACCCGTTTGCTGCCATTGTTCGTCGAGCTTTATGGTCATCGCGGCGAGCGCTTCGGTCCATGCCGCGAAGCGCTGTTCGTCGCGCGCGGCGAGTTCCGCTTGCAGGTTTGTCGCCGCCTTCGGTGCTTCAGCCGCGGCTTGAACCAGTCGATCGATTTCCGCGATCGTCGCGCTGGCATGCGTTTGCGTCTGCGTGGAGATATCGCGTGCCGTTTGCGCAAGCGCGTCGCAGATCTGCTGCTGATGGCTGGCGGCTTGCGCACCCCTCTGCTGCCATTGTTCGCTGAGCTTCGCACCCATCGCGTCGAGCGCCTCGGCCCACGCGCCCAAACGCTGCTCGTCGCGCGCGCTCAGTTCGGTCTGCAAGTTCGCATGCGAGCTACCGACCGCGCTCTGCAACGCCGCGGCATGCTGCTCGAACGTCGCGGCGGCGCGCGCCAACGCCTGTTCGTTGTTGGCGGCGAGTTTGTCGCCCGCGCTTTGCTGCTGAGCCAACGCATCGCCCCAGGCCTGCGACATGCCGCTCGCCGTCGCTTCGAGCCGCGCGGACACGCCGTCGAGCAGCGCGAGCGAGCGCTGTTCGAACGCTTCGGCGACGCGTTCGACCGAAGCGCACTGTTGCGCAGCCAACTCGTCGCTCGCCTGGCGATGTCCGGCGAGCGCGCTCTGGCAAATTTCGGCGACGTTCGCGCTGGTCGCCGCGAAGCCGCTCGACATGCCGTCGAGCTGGCGCTGCACGGCCTGGGTGACCGCGTCGTGCAACGCGGCGGTGTCGCGCGAGAGGCCGGCCATCGTCGCTTCGACGACCGGCTGCAGGGCCTTGCCGGCGGCCTGCGCGCTGCCGGCCACGCTGTCCTTCAGCGACTGCTCGATCACACCGGCGAGCCGCAGATAGGCGGCTTCGGTGCGGCCGTAAAACGCGTCGAGGCTCGCTATCTGCCGCTCGTTCGACGCGGCGCTCTGCTGTTCGAGCGCGCTCATCATCGTCTGCAGACGTTCGACCAGCAGCGGCGTCGCTTCGGCCTGGCGTTGCAGCAGCCGGAAGCTTTCTTCGCGCTGATTGCTCTGCGAGTAGACGCGCAAAGTCGTCGCGATCTTCGCGTCGAGCTGTTGCGCCGCTTCGAGCCGCTCGCGGCGGGACAGCGCGGACAGCAGCCCGAGCATCGCAGACGTCGCGACACCCGCGATCGACGTGCCGAACGCGAAGCCCAGCCCCTTGACCGGCGCGGCCAGCGATGCGCGGATCGCCTGCAGGTCGCTAGCGCTCTCCAGCGCAAGGCCGGTGCCGCGCAGCGTCATCACCATGCCGAGCAGCGTGCCGAGCATGCCGAGCAGCACCAGCAGACCGACCAGATACGGCGTCAGCGCGGGTCCCGGCAACGCGACGCGCTCGCCTTCGACGCGCAGCCGCACGCTATTGCGCAGACTCGGATGGACAGGTTCGAGAAACGCGCCGAGGCTCGGCGGTGGTCCGGACAACGCGGCGAGCGCGCCTGTCAGCGTGGCGGTCGCCTGACCATAGCGGCGCAATTCGAGCGCGCCTAGCACGTAGAAGACGCCGATCAGCAGCGTGACGACGAACGCGAGCGGATTGGAAACGGCATAACCGACGGCGATCCAGCACGCCGCGGAGAGCCCCGCGAGAAATACAACGAGATCGATACGATATCTGGACATGGGGTCCCAGTTAGCAGGCGCGAAGAGCCGCGAGCAGCCCTTCGACCGGTTGAAAACGAACATCCAGCTCGGCCAGCAAAACGCTCTGCATGTCCTTGCGGAAGACGTCGAGCCACGCCTCGGACGCGAGCGGCACGGCAGCGTTGCCGCCATCGGTCGACCTGGCGAGCCGCGTGGCTGCGGTGCTTGCTTTGACGTGAGCCAAGGCTGCTTCCAGCTGCATGGCTGCAGCGCCGGCTTCGACTTCGGCCGACTGCTGCCGCGTGGGATCGGCATCGGCGGCAACTTCGGCCGCTGCTTCCGCCTCCGCCAACCTCCGCTTCTCACCCTCGCGCAAGCGCTCGAAGTGGCCGCCGAGCAACCCGGGCACCGCGCCGAGCAAACTCCGCTCGCGCTCGCCGAGCGCACGCTCCATCACCGCATCGACGACCGCGAGCCGCGCGAGCGACGGCGCCTGCGTCGCCAGCAGCGCGCGCAGCCGGCCACGCAACGTGCCGATCGCCGTTTCCATCGACTGCTGAAGCGCGAGATAGCGCTGTCGGAACACCGCGTAGTCGGCCTGCGTGTCGACCGCCACGCGCGGCGCCGACATCCGGGCGGACGACGGCGACGGGCCACGCCGCCGTGAGCCGGCGAGCACGCTATCGCTCACGATTGCGCTCACCAGCGAGCGGCGCACGCGCGTGCACTCTTCCTCTTCCGCACGGCCGAACGCGCGCGCGCCACCAGCGACGGACGGCGGCTTGCCATCCAGCGCCGACGACAACGCGATCGCGTCGGTCCAGCCGAGCCACTGGCTCAGCCGATCCGCCAGCGATTGTCGCGATTCGGCGACGTCGGCCTCGGCGAGACGGGCCAGTAAGCGAACGAGCGCAGGCCCAGTGAGGGCGCTGCGCTGAGGGGCTTGCAACATACCACCGGACGCAAAAAAGTCAGCAGTTTACACGCTGACGCGAGCGAGTCCGAAGTCGCCCGCTCGATCGTGCGTCGAAAGACACGGTTTTGCCCGATCGAACCTGGCATTCGGGCGTTTTCCCGAGCGCGGCTTTTTTGCCAATAGCGAAGCGGACCTATCCCTGTATAAGATGAAAGCTGACGCCTCGCTGCGCATTGGAACACGGCGAAGCGTCGACAACACACAGAACACACGCAAGGCGGACAGGGAGCATGAAATTCGATACCGTGGTGCTCGGCGCCGGCATTGTCGGGGTGTGCGTCGCCGTGCATCTGCAGAAACGCGGCCGCGCGGTTGCGCTGATCGACCGTAAGCAGCCGGGCAACGAGACCTCGTTCGGCAACGCCGGGCTGATCCAGCGCGAAGGCGTCTATCCGTACGCGTTTCCGCGCGGGCTCGGCACCCTGCTGCGCTACGCGCGCAACCAGTCGCCCGACGTGCGCTATCACGCCGACGCGATGCTGCAGGTTGCGCCGTTCCTGTGGCGCTACTGGCGCAACTCGCATCCGGCGAAGCACGCGGAAATCGCGAAATCGTACGCGACGCTGATCGAGCATTGTGTCAGCGAACATCGCGCGCTTGCCGCGGATGCCGGTGCCAGCGCGCTGCTGCGGCCGATCGGCTGGATCAAGGTGTTTCGCCATGCCGCCGCGCGCGACGCCGAAACCACCCTCGCCGAACAGTGGCATCGCGAGTACGGCGTCGAGTTCGAAACGCTCGACGCGCCGCGCCTGCAACAGCTCGAACCCGATCTCGACAAGCGTCTGCAAGGCGGGCTGCGCTATCCGCAATCCGATTCGGTCAGCGATCCGAACGCGCTCGTCACCGCATACGCGCGGTACTTCGAAGCGCTCGGCGGACGGTTCTTCTTCGGCGATGCCGATACGCTGCGTGAAGGCTGGCAGGTCGAGACGCGGGACGGGGCGATCACGGCCGAGTCGGCGGTGATCGCGCTCGGACCGTGGTCGGATCGCGCGAGCACGCGGCTCGGGTATCGGCTGCCGCTCGCGGTCAAGCGCGGCTATCACATGCACTACGCGCCGCGTCGGAGCGCGCGGCTCAACCATCCGATTCTCGACGTCGAACACGGCTATGTGCTCGCGCCGATGGCGCGCGGCATCCGTTTGACCACGGGCGCCGAAATCGCGCGCCCCGAGGCGGCCAAGACGCCGGCGCAACTCGACGCGGTCGAGCCGATCGCGCGCACGCTGTTTCCGCTCGGCGAACGTCTGGATGCCGAACCGTGGATGGGACGCCGCCCGTGCACGCCGGACATGATGCCGATCATCGGGCCCGCGACGAAACATCAGGGACTGTGGTTCGCGTTCGGCCATGCGCACCATGGTCTGACGCTCGGACCGGTGACGGGGCGGCTGATCGCCGAGATGATGACCGGCGAGCAGACGCTGGTCGATCCGCGGCCGTTTCGAGTCGAGCGGTTTTAGCCGGATGGTCTGAGGCCTGCTCGAAATCTCCGCCTTCATCGCGCAATTATCGCCATCTCACGTTAAAGCCACCCTCACGGCACGCCTCCGACCAAGCCAGCAGCCGTCGAAGCAATAAAAAAAACGCCGCGGGCCAACAGCCCCGCGGCGTTCTTCATCGAGCCGGACAACCGTCGATCAGGCCGTCACGGCAGCCCGTCGCGGCGACACTGCCGACACCGCGAAGCTCACGACGATATTCGCGACGAGCGCGATCAGGCCGATATACAGCGGATAGTTCTCGTGGCCGAAATGCAGGCCATACACCGGCTTGAGCCCTTGCGAAATCGCGAGGCCCGTGCCGAGCACGATACCGACGAGCCAGCCGACGAACAGACCCGGCGTGTTCAGACGGCGCGTGTACAGCGTGAACACGATGGCCGGGAAAATTTGCAGAATCCACACGCCGCCGAGCAGTTGCAGATCGATCGCATACTGCGTCGGCAGGAACACGATGAACAGCAGCGCGCCGAACTTGACGACCAGCGAAACGATCTTCGCATTGGCTGCCTCCGCCTCGGGCGAGATGTTCGGCGACACCAGCGGACGCCACAGATTACGCGTGAACAGATTCGCCGCGCCGATCGACATGATCGCGGCCGGCACCAGCGCGCTGATCGCAATCGCGGCGGCCGCGAAACCGACGAACCACGACGGGAACAGCGTGCGGAACAGGGTCGGCACCACGTCGCTTGCCGACTTCACGTTCACGCCGGCGGCGATCGCCATATAGCCGAGCAGCGCGATCAGGCCGAGCAGCACCGTGTACGCAGGCAGGAAGATCGCGTTCTTGCGCACCGTCTTTGCCGACGCCGACGACAGCACCGCCGTCATCGTATGCGGATACATGAACGCGGCGAGCGCCGAGCCGAGCGCGAGCGATGCGAACGCCGTGTACTGATTCGGCTTCAGCAGGATACCGGTCGCGCCGCCCTTCGCCTGGAAGTGCGCATCGGCCAGTGCGAACACTTGCCCATAGCCGCCGAGCTTCGCCGGAATCAGCCATACCGCCGCGATCACGACGATATAGATCATGATGTCCTTGACGAACGCGATCATCGCCGGCGCGCGCAGGCCGCTTGCATACGTATAGAGCGCGAGGATCACGAACGCGACGATCAACGGCAATTCGCCGCTGACGCCGAGCCCCTTGATCACGACCTGCATGCCCACCAGCTGCAGCGCGATATACGGCATCGTCGCGACGATGCCGGTCAGCGCGATGGCCGCCGGGAACCACTTGCCGCCGTACTCGCCGTGCACGTAGTCGGCCGCGGTGATGTGGTTCTTCGCGTGCGCAATCTTCCACAGCTTCGGCATCACGGCGAACACGAACGGATAAACGATGATCGTGTACGGCAGCGCGAAGAAGCCATACGCGCCCACCGAATAAACGAGCGCGGGCACCGCGATCACCGTATAGGCGGTATAGAAATCGCCGCCGACGAGGAACCACGAAATGACCGTGCCGAACTGCCGTCCGCCGAGACCCCACTCGTGCAACTGCGTCAGATCGCCGCGTTTCCAGCGCGCCGCGAAAAAGCCGATCACCGTGACGAGCACGAAGAACGCGATGAAGACCGTCATCGCAACCGGGTTCACAGGATTCAGATCGCTCATTTGAGACCTCGATACACGATGTAAATCAGCAGCGAGGTCAACGGCACCCACAGAAACTGATACCAGTAGAAGAACGGAAAGCCCGCGAGCGGCGGATGCGTGTCGTTATAGAACGGCAGCCACAGCAGCGCGATATAAGGGATCAGCAAAATGAGCCAGAGCCATGAACGGCCGGCCGAGGGGGAGGTCTCCACGAACGTCTCCTGAGTATTATCGACAGCGCGCGCGATGGCTCGTGGCCCGACGCGCAAATGCCCGGTTGCCTGAGGTCAGGCGGAAGACCGGGGAACGTCGCACACTCGAGCGCCAGGCCTCGAGCGGCGCGGTATGCGACGGGCATGTAGTATTCGCCTTCGCGCGCTTGCTTTCAAGCGCGCAACTACGTAAGCCGTCTACGTAATATTACGTAGCCCGTTGACTGGCTTTTTTCAACGATGAAACTCAAAGCAAAGATAGTGCTGCTCGCGATCGTGCCCTTTCTGGCGGCGATCGCCAGCATCGAGACGGGCGTGCGCCGCGAAGCGACCGCACTCGCCGAGCGGCAGCACGCGACCACCCAGGCCGCGTACATGGCGAGTAAGGAGATCGAGCTCAAGCACTACGTCGAACTCGCGACGACTGCGATCGCGCCGCTCTACGAGGCCGGCGGCGACAACGCACGCGACGACGCGCTGCTGCGCACGCGTGCGCTCGCGGTGCTCGAAAAGATGAATTTCGGCGAGGACGGCTACTTCTTCGTGTACGACCTGCACGGCCGCACGCTGATGCATCCGCGCGAGCCGGATCTGGTGGGTCGGGATCTGTGGTCGTTGCGCGATAGCCAGGGCACGCCGACGATCCAGCAGCTACTCGCCGCAGCCGCGCGCGGCGGCGGCTATGTGCGCTATCTGTGGCATCGGCCGTCGACCGGCAAGGAGGAGTCGAAACTCGGCTACGTGGTCCCGCTCGAACGCTGGGGCTGGATGCTCGGCACCGGCATCTATCTCGACGACGTCGACACGACGCTCGCGCACATCGACGGGGAGGCCGCGGCCAATATCGATCGCACGATGAAGTGGATCGACGCGATCGCGGTGGCTGGCCTCGCGGTCATTGCGCTGTGCGCACTCGTGCTGAACGTGACCGAATATCGAAGTGCCGACGCGAAGCTGAAGCGGCTCGCGCAGCAGGTCGTCGAGTCGCAGGAAAACGAGCGAGCGCGCCTGTCGCGCGAATTGCACGACGGCATCAGCCAGATGATGGTGTCCGTGAAGCTGCTGCTCGAATCGGCGCTCGCGCGGCTCGAACGCGGCGACGCACGCGTGCCCGCCGCCGAGGCCGCCCTGTCCACCGGACTCACGCGGCTCGGCGATACGCTGCGCGAAGTCCGGCGCATTTCTCATGCGCTGCGTCCGTCGATGCTCGACGATCTCGGCGTCGCGGCCGCCCTCGAACAACTGACGCGCGAACTCGGCGACGAGTCCGGCATCGCGATTGGCTTCACGCAGATCGCGCACACGCATGCCGCCACGTTGCCCGACACGGTCAACACCGTGCTGTTTCGCATCGCCCAGGAAGCGCTGACGAACATCGTGCGACATGCGCAGGCGTCGAGCGCGGCGCTTGCGCTCGAGGTTTCGCGCGATGCGGTCACGCTGACGATCTCCGACAACGGCCACGGCTTCGACGTGACCGAAGCATTCGTCGGCGGACGTGAAGGTGTCGGCCTGCGCAACATGCGCGAACGGCTCGAAGCGCTCGGCGGCACGCTGTCGCTGAACTCGCAGCCGGGGCACACCGTCGTCGCCGCGCGCGTGCCGCTGCCCACGACGCATGCAACGGTGCCGTCCCTGCAGGAACTCTCATCATGAACGACACGGCCTCTCCTTCCATCGCGCGTCTGCTGCTCGTCGACGATCATCCGCTCGTGCGCGACGGTCTGCGCGCACGGCTCGAAGCAGTGCGCCACTTCGAAGTGGTCGGCGAAGCGGGCGACGCGCAGCAAGCGCTCGCGCTGGCCGAACGACAGGCGCCGCATCTGGCGCTGATGGATGTCGGCATGAAAAGCGGCATGAACGGCATTGCGTTGGCGGGCCTCTTTCACGAGCGCTTTCCGGCGATTCGTGTGCTGATGCTGTCGATGCACGACAACCTCGAATACGTGACGCAGGCGGTGCGCGCGGGCGCGAGCGGCTACGTTCTGAAGGATTCGCCGGCGCTCGAAATCGTTCAGGCGATCGGCGCGGTACTCGACGGCAAGACGTTCTTCAGCGCGGAGATCGGTGCTCGACTGATCCAGGCGTCGGCAACGCAATCGCCGGTCGAACGCCTGACGCCGCGCGAGCGCGACATTCTCGATGCGCTTGCCGAGGGACTGTCGAGCAAGCAGATCGCGCAGCGCAACGATCTGTCGGTGCGAACCGTGGAGACGCATCGGCTGAATCTGAAGCGCAAGCTCGATATCGAAGGACAGGCCGAGTTGATCAAGTTCGCGGTCGAGAACCGGCGCAACAAGCGTTGAGGTTTGCGGGCGCGCGATAATGAGCGGTCCACACCTGGAGCGACCACGGCATGAAGCGCGTGTTCGAACTGAGTCTTGCCGGTCTGATGATTTGCGTGGCCACGGCTCGCGTTTATGGCGAACCGGCGCGCGTCAATCGCGGCCACGATCCATTCCTGCAGATATCCAAAGCGATCGCCGACTGCCCAACTCCGCTTGGCCCATTCGAAACCGAAAAGGAATGGCTCGACGATAGCCATTACAGAATCGAACGCGGCAATAGCTGCTGGATCGAAGGCCGTTGCCGTTTGCCGAACGCGTATCTGTACGACGCGGAAATCGCCGAGAGCGTGCAACGGCGTCTCGCGAATCTAAACGTCGCGACGCACTGGCGCGAGCAATCGACGCTATGGCTCACGCTGCAACGCCGCTTTATCTACGTCGAAGGCTGCGTCGCGCCGGGCTTCGACAAGAAGACTTTCCTCACCGAACTCGCCAAAACGGCGGACGTCGAGCGCGTGATCGACAACACGATCACCGATCCTCACGCCGCGCAGTTGCCTTACCGCACCCAGGCGGAACCGGACAAGCCCGTGCTCGATCCGGGCAATTAGCGCGGTAGTCTCGGCTACTCCGACATCCACGCGTTCGGGGGCGAAATCAACACGCCCAATCTCGATGCGCTGGTGCAAAGCGGCCGCATCCTGACGAATCACCACACGGGCACCGTCTGCGCGATCACGCGTTCGATGCTGATCTCGGGCACCGATCACCATCTGGTCGGCGAAGGCACGATGGGTGTGCCGACCGACGAGCGCAAAGGACTGCCGGGATACGAAGGCTATCTGAACGATCGCGCGCTATCGGTTGCGCAGTTGCTGAAAGACGGCGGCTATCACACGTACATGGCCGGGGCCGGGCCAGACTTCGCAGAAGCCGACGCTGCGTGAATTCACACACGTGACGGACAACACCGCGACGTTCCTCGCGGTCGCCCTGTGGACCGAACCGCCGCTCGGCCCCGTCGACGGTCGCTGGCAGTTGTACGACCTGAGCGCCGATCGCGGCGAAACGCAGGACGTGTCGGCGCAGAACCAGTCGATCATCGATAGTCTCGTGCAGCAGTGGAACGACTACATGACCAGCATCGGCGGCGTCGAGCCGTTGCGTCCGCGCGGCTACTACTGAGCACACAATGGCGTTTTCATTCAAGCTCAAAGGCGGCGTGGCGCTGTATGGCGCATACGCCGCGATCGCGGCGGTCGCATTTGCCGCCGCGTTTGCCGCGCCTTCCATCAGTACGGCGAGCGCGGCGGTATCCTCGCGCTGCCGCGAGCTGTGCATCGACTATATCGACAGCCAGTTGGCGCTGATCGGCGCTTCGTCTCGTTCGCACCGGCATTCAAAGCTGTGTATCCAGTAGCCGTACGAATTTCTCGACGAGCTTCTCGGTGAACGAACGCCGCGTCCATGCTTCGAGCGTGACGCGCTTCGACTTCGCGATGTCGTCGTCGAACGCGGCAGTCTGCTGCGTGGCGAAATCGCGGTCGTAGATGTTCAGGTTCGCTTCGTCGTTCAGCTTGAACGAGCGGCTATCGAAGTTCGTCGAGCCGACCGACACCATGTACTCGTCGACTACCAGCAACTTGCAATGGAACATGGTCGGTTGGTACTCGTAGATCTCGACGCCCGCTTTCAGTAGATCGCCCCAACACGCACGCGACGCTTCGCGCACCGTGTGCGTGTCGATGCGTTTGCCCGGCGTGACGATCTGTACTTTCACGCCGCGTTTCGCGGCTTCGACGATCGCGTTGATGGTGAGCTTGTCGGGCACGAAGTACGCGCTCGCAAGCTGCAAACTGCGCGTGGCGGCGGTAATGGCCATCAGATACATCAACTGCATGTCGTCACTGCCGCCCGACGGCGAACTGCTGAACATATGTGCGAGACCCTGGCCCGCTCCTTTCGGCTCGGCATCGACGTGCGGAAAATACTCGGGACCGTGCAATACGCTGCTGGTCGCCTTGATCCAGTTGTCCATGAACACGGCCTGCATATGGCCGACCACTGGACCCGTCACGCGAAAATGCGTATCGCGCCAATGCTTTTCGTCCTGCGCATTGCCAGTCCACTCCGGCGCTATGCCGACCCCGCCCGTAAAACCGATGCGGCCGTCGACCACCAATAGTTTGCGGTGCGTACGGTCGTTCATGCGACCGAGTCCGGTCCAATGCGGCTTGTGATACCTGACCACTTCGGCGCCGGCCTCCCGCAGCAGTTGCAGATAGTGCCGATCCATTTTCGACGAACCGACCCAGTCGAGCAGTACATGCACGGCGACACCTTCGCGCGCCTTATCGGCAAGCGCACGCGCAATCTGTCCGCCGATCTCGCCGGACCAGTAAATAAACGTTTCAAATGTGATGGTTTCGCGCGCCGACCGAATGCCCTCGAGCATCGACGGAAAGATCTGGTCGCCGTTGAGCAGCATCTCGAAGCGATTACCCGGCACCACGGGTGGACCGAGCAATAAACCCATCGAACGAAGGAATTGCGGATCTTCGCTCTTATAAAGCCGCTCGATTCTGTGTTCTATTTTCTTCTCGCCGCTCGACAGATTGGCGATCAGCAGAACGATCACGAGCGTGACGAACGCGGTAATAGAAATGGTCAGCATGCGTGGCCTCGATGGCAGGCGGCGGGTCACGGTATACGAGTCCCGCATCCGACGGGAGAATGCCGCACTCGTGCCTGGCTTTCACTATCGGCACGTCATGCACGGCGCGTGCCCGGATCAGGACCGCGCCTTGCTTTCTGGTTCCAATGCTTTATCTGACCAATGCAAATGCCTCGCGGCTTGCGATTTCGCCCGCGCCGAATACGCCGATGACCGTATAGTCCGACGCCACGCATTCGAACGTCGATGCCTGAAACGTAATGATGAAATGCCGCCGCGCCGGTGCCTCGGGAGCAATGGCGACGGAGTCTGTCGCCACGGCGGCAATCTCGGCGCACAACGACGAATTGACGACTTCATGCACCGCGCAGCCGACGAGGCCTTGCGCCGCGAGCGGATGAATGACGAGATCGTCATCGCCCGGCGGCCCGAGACGGTGAAAGATGGCGTCGGCGAACAGCACCGCGCAAAAAGGATCGTCGTCGGGATCGAATGGCCCGAACCGTTCAAAGTCCGACTCCGCGATCGGATAAGTGAGGATCACGCGGCGATCGCTGGCGACGATGAATGGTTCGGCGGCATCGGCTGCCGGATGAGGAGCGGAGTCCAGCAGGAAGACCTGATCTTCCTGCCGGGGTGCATCGAACGTGCTAACCATCTACTTCACGACTCCACGGCTATTACGCGCTTGCTTGCGTCTCTGGCGTTTGGGGAGCCGCCGCGACGGGTGCGGCCGTACTCTTTGCAGCAGCCTTGCGCGCCGGTGCTTTTCTTGCCGCCTCCACAACGCTTTTGCGGCCGGCGGACTTCTTCACCGCGGCTTTCCGGCTTGCCGGAGTGGCCTTTCTGGCTGCGGTCTTTTTCACGGCCGTCTTGCGCGTTGCTTTTTTCGCCGCGGTCTTCTTGCCTACCGCACTCGCGGTCGCTTTCGCCTGGCTGCTCTTTGCCGCCGTTTTCGCCGCTTTCGGAGCGGCAGCCATGCTCGCGCCATCGATCAGGAATTTGCTGCGGTCCTTGACGGCCGCGAGCCATGCCGGCGCCGGACCGCGGCCGCTCCAGGTCGCGCCGGTTTTCGGATTCAGGTACTTCGGCGGCTGGGCGCCTTTCGGCTGCCCTTTGACGCGCTTCGCGGCGGGAGCAGCCGCGGGCTTGCTTGCGCTCGCAGCGTCGATCAGGAACGCCGTGCGGTCCTTCACGCCGGCGATCCAGCCAGGCGCGCGGCCGTGCCCCGTCCAGGTCGCGCCGGTTTTGTGGTCGCGATACTTCGCCGGGGTTGCCGACCTGGCGGCTTTGCTCGCGCCCGCAGGTCTTCCGCGACCCGCCGGATTGCCATTCAGACCTCGCGCGGCACGTCGTGCCTTCGCCTGTGCTTCGATATCGGCAGTCGTGAGACCGTGCTTGAGCATCAATTCGCGAATCTGGTTGACCGCGGCTTGTGCTTTTCTGGCAATGAGAACGTCAGCTTGCTCCTGGAGCTTCTTAAGCTTTGCTTGGATTTGCTCTAACGAAGGCATTTGATTGCTCCTTATGTGGTAATCGTTGAACTATGCCATGAATGACGGAAGAAAGGCAGTGTATTGACCTATCCCGAGCTTCAATACACCGATACGAGCGCCGATGCGGCGTTCAAATAACAAAGCTTTCAGGTTTTCTACCGGGTCATCGAAGCTTTCTTCCTTTTCCTTCCCTCCTGATTCTTCCTTTTTCATTTCGGTTCCACCACCACTCAGATGGGTGTAAAAACGACGACCTGGCGATCGGCAATGTACCTCACACTCCGTATGAAGCGGTAGTGTTGACCGTCCGCCGTTATCCGGTTCAGGCCCAGGCGGGTCAGTACCAGCATTTCATCTGCCTGGAAAGCGTCGACGACGCCGGAATCCGTTAAATCCTCCAATGCCCCGGATGGATTTCCGACATAAACGCTGCGCGCCTGCTTGCCGATCCGCATCACGACCACGCTTTTTCCCTCGTCGAGCGCCAATTCGAGAAAGCTCGCGAGCGTGCGCAACGACTCCGGCGTGCAAGTCCTGGTCTGATAGATCGCTGCATTCGATGGCGTCATTTGTGTTTCCCCGTCATCCGCATCGGCAACAGAAAGGGGCGCCGCCGTGCTTTCTGGCATTAGTCGCTTCTACTATAGCCAGGCCTTTGGATATTCAAAGGAGAGTAGTCCACTTTTTATTTGAAAACGGTCTTTTTTCGTGGCCCGCTATAGCGAACGGATTCAAGCATGCGCGAAACGCCACTGACGACGCGTGCAAAGACACCGCCCGGGCTCCGGTAACGTGCCGTTACCGATCTTGCAGCATCTGTTGCCCCTGTACCGGCCAAGTCCATTTACACTTCGTATCCGTGCCCAGCGGCAGACGTATGGCCAATAGAGAGTCCTTTGTCAGCCGCCATGCTCGCGGCGGCTATTGAAATGGACGCCGGGCCACCCTAATTCCGATCCACTCAAACACGATGATAGTTGCAATGAAAGCTGGTTTTATTCGGACCGCCCTCGGGGCAATGGCAGTCTCGTTGGCAATGGCCGGCACCGCGAACGCGGCCGGTTGCCTGAAAGGAGCGGTAGTGGGCGGTGTCGCCGGGCACTACGCGGGACATCATGCGGTGGTCGGCGCGGTCGGCGGCTGTATCGTCGGACGGCATATGGCCAAAAAGCACGCCGAAGAACAGCAGGCGGCGACTCAGGCTGCGCCGCATCAGCAAGCCCGAATGCAGTGACTGGAGAATACGGGCGCCACCGCAAACGTTCGCACGCGCCCTGCTCCGATCACTTAGGCAATGCGTAATCCGCGCGCGGGCAAGATCTCCTGAGTGGTCACGAAACGGTGCTGTTTGACCGCGTCGTGAAAGAGCCGGTAGTCGCTCTTCTCGAAGGCGGTCGTCCACTCCGGTCTGTCCCCGGTGTCGTCATCGCACAACAAACCGGTGGCCTGGTACTTCCACGAACCTTGTCCTTTGGCAATATAGCCGGGCACGGGTTCTTTCAAACCTGGAATACGGCCTGCATTCACCCATTCGCAAACGGTTCTCAGACGCAGGTTGTCGTCGGGTTCGCGGTTCGTATCGAGCAGCCGGGTCAGTGCGTCTTTAACGTCGTCCGGCATGCCTGGCTGGTTTTCGAAATCTTCGCGTCCGGCCAGATAAGCTCGCACGACACGACAACTCATGTCGGCCGCCTGCACGAAATCCGGCAAATTATGTCGTGAGATGAAGTGATTGCGACCGTCGATGTAATGCCAGCGCGCCCATGGCTGGTCGGGATAATGCAACGCGGCGCCGTGGCCGACCGGCAACGCGATCGTCAGAACGTCCTCCTCGACATGCTCGATCAGATGCGCGACCGCTAGTTCGAGGCTCGCGAGCCAGCCTTTGCGCGTGCAATCCTGTGCCTCGAGAAGATGCACGCGATTCCACGGGCTTTCGATGCCCGCGAATCCCTGGTGCGCCCACGTATCGACATAGGTATGAAGCGTCACGCCGAGCCGGTGCAACGCGGTCTCCGAATCGCGCTGCCGGATCGCGCGCCGCACGACTTCGCGCGCAACTTCACTGTCGGGCCGGCAAATCGCCTTTTCCTCGAGACTTTCACCCTCGCCAGCCGGCAGAAAATGGAACGGCGTCCACACGAGCCGGTTCTGGTCGTTCTCGGTATTGGCGTAATCGAATAACTTGTGCGCGGTCGCGAATCGCTCGAATGTCTCGCCGCCTTTGAACCGCAGTATTCCGCTCGTAGTTGCGTCGTCGACATATTGGCAGGCATGCGCGATGGTTTGCGCATCGCCGGCCGTCATGCCGCCGACGCGCGCGGCAATGTAGACCACGCCGTAATGAAAGTCGATGTTCATGGCAAGCGCTCCTGGCGCGCATAATCACGGCCGGTTCGTGGCCGGCGATAGGGCGAGACGAATAGAGGGAGCTGCGCGTGAGTAGATAGTAGACGAGCGAGCGGCACACGCATTGAAAAAAACATGCGTACTGGACGCGCTTTTTCACGTTTCGCGCCACGCAACCATTCGGGCTACTGAAGGAAACGCGGGCGCGGCCGGCGAGATGTAACCTGCCGGCACGGAAAGCCGCCGGCCAATGAGGCGGATAAACGTAACCTGGCCCGATCGGCGCCGGTCAGGTCAAATGTGTAACGGAAAGACGACTATTCCAGTGCTGGTTCAGATATTCGAGCGCAAACATCCGGTGGCAATGATGTGGTAAATGTTCACTGCAAAGCAGGCAACCCGATTCGAATAGCGCGATATCCAGATTACTTTCCACGCGGCGGCGCGCGATGAGGTCGAAATATTCCTCTCGAAAGTTCTCCCAGCTCAATTGCTTGCCCTGGTAGCGTTTGAGCAGGTCCGGCTCGGGAGCCAGCTCCGGTATTTCCACGTACGCCGCATTGCACAACTGGTCGAGAAAGTAAGGCAGATCTTGTTTTTTCGCAAAGCCCGCGAGTTGCGACGTGTTGTTGAGGCGAACGTCGAGCACCGTGCGCACATGGGCGTCCTTCAGCAAACTGAAGAATTTCTGGGCGCTCTTGCCGGTAAAACCAATGCTGGCCACCTGCACGCTACTTTTGTCACGTTTCATGGTGAATCCCCTGGCAGGCCATTCGGCGCCCATAAAAAAGCCTCGCTGCGATTGGCGCAGCGAGGCTCGGGTGTCAGTGCATCTTTAGCGCCGCTCGCGTGCTTTATTTGACGATGTCGACCAGTTCGACTTCGAAGGTCAGATCGGTATTCGGCGGAATCGGGCCGACGCCGCGATCGCCGTATGCGGTCGCCGCCGGGCACGTGAGTCGCGCCTTGCCGCCGACTTTCATCTTCTGCACGCCTTGCGTCCAACACGGAATCACGCGATTGAGCGGGAACGTGGCCGGCCCGCCATGCTTGGCCGAGCTATCGAATTCGGTGCCGTTGGGCAGCGTGCCGCGATAGTTGACCTTTACCACGTCGGTCGCGGACGGTTGCGGGCCCGTGCCTTGCGTCAGATGTTCGACGATGACGCCGGACGGCAACTTCTCCGTGGTCGGCGCGGCAGCCATCGCGGTCGAGGACAGAACGGCTGCGGCCAGCAAAGCAACGAGTGATTTCAAAGCGAATCTCCAGTGGGGTAGTCCGTTTGATTGTAACGGATCGGGTGTCGGCCGAGGCTCCCACATATTGCCCGATGCCGCGGATCGTTGCGCGCCCATCAGGAACCTCGCTGAACCGTCGCGCGACCCCTCGGTCCACATGAACGTCCGGCGCGAGTCGCCGGCAAGCGAATCCGCCACACTCGTTGAGAGCGCTTTCGATGACCGAGCCGGCCCATTCCGACGACCCCGCTTGCGATCTCTGCGCCGTGCCAGCCCGCTCCGACGAGCGCGTTCGCGCGCCAAGGCCGCGCCGGATTCCACGCAGCCGCGCGCAACAGGCGCGGCTCGATGCGCGCGAACCCGCGTTCGAACCGCTACCGTTCCCCTCGTATTCACCTGACGACGCGCGCCGATGCGCGCGAAGTACTTGCTCAGGTTCGGCTCGTGATCGTCGACGAATGGCATGAATTGCTCGGCAACAAACGCGGCACGCAGACCCAACTCGCGCTCGCGCGTCTCACCCATTGGCGGGCCGGCTTGCAGGTGTGGGGGCTGTCGGCGACGCTCGGCAATCTGTCGTTCGCGACCGAGGTACTGCTCGCGCCGGTCGCGACGCCGCGCGTCAGCGTGCACGGCGCGCTGCCGAAAGCACTGATCGTCGACACGATCATTCCCGACACGATCGAGCGCTTTCCGTGGGGCGGTCATATGGGCATGCGGCAGGTCGATGCAGTCGCGCGCGCGATCGACGAAGCACACACGTCGCTCGTCTTCACGAACACGCGCTCGCAATGCGAGGTGTGGTACCAGGCGCTGCTCGAGGCACGCCCCGAGTGGGCCGGAGTGATCGCGCTGCATCACGGCTCGCTCGATCAGCAGGTACGCGAGTGGGTCGAACGTGAGTTGAAGAGCGGCTTGCTAAAGGTTGTCGTGTGTACGTCTAGTCTCGACCTCGGCGTCAATTTTCTGCCGGTGGAACGCGTGTTCCAGATCGGCTCGCCAAAAGGCGTCGCGCGCTTGATGCAGCGCGCGGGCCGCTCGGGACATGCGCCCGGTTTGCCGTCTCGCGTGACGATCGTGCCGACGCATGCGCTCGAATTGATCGAAGCGGCGGCCGCGCGTGAAGCCGTCGACAAGCGGCAGATCGAAAGCCGCGATACGCCGCAAAAGCCGTTCGACGTGCCGGTGCAGCACCTCGTCACCGTTGCGCTCGGCGGTGGCTTCGACGCGCTCGAGTTGTACGATGAACTTCTGCATACCTATGCATATCGTGATCTGACGCAGCAGGAGTTCGACTGGACGCTGGGTTTCGTCGAAGGCGGCGGCGCGACGCTGCGCGCATATCCCGACTACCATCGCGTCGCGCGCGATAGCGACGGTCTGTACCGCGTCCCGCGCAACGATCTCGCACGCCGGCATCGCAACAACATCGGCACGATCGTCGCGAATGGCACGTTGAACGTTGCGTATCTATCGGGCGGGCGCATCGGTGCAATCGAGGAATCGTTCATTTCGCGGCTCAAGCCCGGCGATGTGTTCACGTTCGGCGGCCGCCCGCTCGAACTGATCCGCGTTCAGGACATGACGGCGTGGGTGCGGCGCGCGAGCTTATCGCGTGGCGCAATGCCGCAATGGGCCGGCAGCCGCAGCCGCTATCGTCCGAGCTCGCCGACGCCACATTGACGATGCTCGCGCGCGCCGCCGACGGCATCTACGACGAACCGGAATTGCGCGCGGTGCGGCCGCTGCTCGAATTGCAGCAGAAGTGGTCGGCGTTGCCCGAGCCGGACGTACTCGTCGTCGAGCTGCTCAAATCGCGCGAGGGTCACCACCTCTTCTGCTATCCGTTCGCGGGACGCATTGCGCATATCGGACTTGGCGCTCTGCTCGCGTGGCGAGTCGCGCGCGACAAGCCCGGCACGTTTTCGATTTCGATCAACGACTACGGTTTCGAATTGCTGTGCGCGCAGGCTTTCGATTGGGCCGCGCAAATAGAGAATGGCCTGCTTTCACCTGACGAACTCGATCACGACATTCTTGCGAGCCTCAATTCGTCCGAACTCTCCTTGCGACGTTTTCGCGAGATTGCGCGAGTGTCGGGACTCGTGTTTCAGGCGCATCCGGGACAGCAGAAGGGCGCGCGGCAATTGCAGGCATCGAGCGGGCTTTTCTACGAGATCTTTCGTCGGCACGATCGCGGCAATCTGCTGCTGTGCCAGGCCGATACCGAAGTACTGCTGCAGGAACTCGACGTGCGGCGCATTCGCTTTGCGCTCGAACGAATGAACGCGAACCGCGTCGTACTTACGCGGCCCAAGAAGCCGACCCCGTTCGCGTTTCCATTGATCGTCGGACGCCTGCGCGAAAAGGTCAGCACCGAGAAGCTCGCCGATCGCGTCGAGCGAATGCTGGCCGAGCTCGAACGGGCGGCGCAACGATGAAGCCGACCTCGCTCGCGATCGACGTCGACGGACGACCTCTCGTGCTGTCAAGCTTGCGCGCGTGTTTCGATCCGGCGCTGCGCGCGCTTGTTATCGCCGATGCGCATTTCGGCAAGGATGCGGTGTTTCGCGCGCGCGGCATTCCAGTGCCGACTGGTTCGACCGCGGAAAATTTGCTGCGCATCGATCGTCTGATCACCGAGTTCGAGCCGGCGACGCTGGTGTTTCTCGGCGATCTGCTGCATGCGCGCGAGTCGCTGTCGACGCTCGCGCTCGATGCGTTGCATGCGTGGCGCGCGCGGCATGCGTCGAGGCGCGTGGTGCTCGTCGAGGGCAATCACGATCGGCATGCCGGTGCGTTGCCGCTTACGTTGGATGTCGAGTCTGTGCGCGAGCCGTGGCATATCGGGGCGTGGGCGCTGTGCCATCACCCGCATGCGGTCGATCACGCGTATGTGCTCGCGGGGCATGTGCATCCGGTCTATCGGATCGCGACGCGGACCGATTCAGTGCGCGTGCAGTGCTTTCGCTTTGGGATCGATCGGGGGGTGCTGCCGGCGTTCGGTAGTTTTACCGGAGGCGCGCGTGAGACGGGGCGCGTTCTGGGGGAGAGGGTTTTTCTGGTGGTACAGCAGAGAGTGATCGAGTTGAGGAGTTGAGTGGACGGCGGGGGCCGTCCACTTTGCTCCCTGGTTGGTTTTTTGTTTGCGGATTGGTTTGCCGGTTCGCTGGCTGGGTTTTTTGCTGGCTCTTTCGCTGAAAACTCCCCGCGGCGCGCGAGCGCGGTCGGTGTGGAGGCCGGGCGGCGCCGGCCTCCACCCTCGGGAGCCCCGCAAGGTTCGCGGGACTCCTGCCACTGGTTAGTGGTTGCCGCCGCCGTGGCCACCATTGCCGGAGCCACCGCCGCCGTAGCCGCCACCGTGGCCGCCGCTGCCTTGACCGCCGCCGCTGCCGCCGTTGCCGCCGTTGCCGCCACGGCCACCGTGGCCTCCGTTGCCGGAACCGCCGTTGGCCTGGCCACCGCCGCCTTCACCGCCATGGCCACCGTTGCCGGAACCGCCGTTGCCCTGGCCGCCGCCTTCACCACCATGGCCGCCGTGGCCGGAGCCGCCGTTGCCCTGGCCGCCACCGCCTTCACCGCCATGGCCACCGTTGCCGGAACCGCCGTTGCCCTGGCCGCCACCTTCACCACCATGGCCGCCGTGGCCGGAGCCGCCGTTGCCCTGGCCGCCACCGCCTTCACCGCCATGGCCACCGTTGCCGGAACCACCGTTACCCTGGCCGCCGCCTTCACCACCATGGCCGCCGTGGCCGTAGCCGCCGTTGCCTTGGCCGCCACCGCCTTCACCGCCATGGCCACCGTTGCCGGAACCGCCGTTACCCTGGCCGCCGCCTTCACCACCATGGCCGCCGTGGCCGTAGCCGCCGTTGCCCTGGCCGCCGCCTTCACCACCATGGCCGCCGTGGCCGTAGCCGCCGTTGCCCTGGCCACCATCGCCTTCACCGCCATGGCCACCGTTGCCGGAACCGCCTTTGCCTTCGCCACCGCTGCTGCCGTGGCCGCCGTCGCCGTGGCCGCCGTCACCATGACCGCCGTCACCGTGACCACCGTCACCGTGACCACCGTCACCGTGGCCGCCGTCACCGTGACCGCCGTCACCGTGGCCGCCGTCACCGTGGCCGCCGTCGCCATGACCGCCGTCGCCGTGACCGCTGGCGCCGTGGCCGCCATCGCCGCGGCCGCCGTCACCGTCACCACCTTGGCCATGGCCATGACCGCCATCGCCGGCACCATCACCGCCGCGCCCATGGCCATGACCGCCATCGCCATCACCACCTTGGCCATGGCCATGACCGCCGTCGCCGGCACCATCACCGCCGTGCCCATGGCCATGACCGCCATCGCCGTCACCATCACCACCGTGGCCATGGCCGCCATCGCCGTCACCGTCACCACCGTGGCCATGGCCGCCATCGCCGTCACCGTCACCACCGTGCCCATGACCGTGACCGCCATCGCCGTCACCATCGCCAGCATGACCATGACCATGACCGTGACCGCCATCGCCGTCACCGTCACCACCGTGGCCATGTCCATGGCCGCCGTCGCCGTCACCATCGCCGCCGTGGCCATGTCCATGGCCCCCATCGCCGTCACCATCGCCGCCGTGCCCATGACCATGGCCGCCATCGCCATCACCATCACCACCGTGGCCATGACCATGGCCGCCATCGCCATCACCATCACCACCGTGGCCATGTCCATGGCCGCCATCGCCGTCACCATCACCACCGTGGCCATGTCCATGGCCCCCATTGCCGTCACCATCGCCGCCGTGCCCATGCCCATGACCATGACCATGACCACCATCCCCACCACCGTCCCCGCCG